>DATNQN010000128.1 GCA_036703985.1 Leptolyngbyaceae cyanobacterium | reverse complement strand
GATAATCCATTTCAGGAGTTCCGTTGCTGCCATTGTCAGGGCAGTTTGTTGCGTTGATGGCAAGTCAGCTAGGGGTGGTGTTAGTAGAAGTGGAGATAAAGTATTTCTGCGTCGCTGGATGAACTTTTCGATCGGTCGATTACCTTCCAAACGCTGAGACAAACATTCCCAACAAGCCGTTTGGGGAGTATGAAAAATCGGCCCAATCCAGAGCGATGTTCCTATCGGTTTAACCAACATCCAAGGACGCGATCGCATTTGATTTTCTCGATTAATTTCTGCCAGTTCTGGGCGCAAATAATCGTCAGTTAAAACAATTTCAAAATTTGCATCTTCAGCTACTTGAATATGTAAGGAATTAAGAATACTAATAAAATCGGAAGCAGATAACGATCCTAAAGCTTTGACTCTAACTTTAGTTTCTTGCCAGCGATGATAAGCATCTTTAATATTGACATTTAAATGCTCGACAAATACAATTATATTCTCAGGTAAAATTGTCTCATTTTCAATGAGATAGCCGTTATGCTCCAGTTCCATCAAGGCATAATAAATATACGCTGCTGGTAATTCTTCCTGAAGTCGATCGACAATTTCATCAACTGTATGGTTTCCGTCTAGTAAAGGGCAGATAGATTGGTAAATGCGATCGCTCAAAAAAATTGAGCCATTTTCAGATAAAAAAAATGTTCCCTCTCCCTCAACTATCTCAACGCGAAATTGAGTCTTAAATCTCGGTCTGTTTAACATATTTAACTAAACTTATTCAAATAAGCTGTTATTCAGATCCTGACTTTTTAAAAGTCGGGATCTGAGCCTACCTCTCTCTCTTATGCCATCTCAAATTTGCAATAAGTTTTACGTTCCGCTAACGGGAATATAAGCAGAAGGCGGCAGGTAATCAGTAGCGTTTTTACCTTGTATCCAATGTATCAATTGCTCCTCTGTAACGGTAGCTTCACCAAATGCCGGACAGGGCGGATAGGCAAGATAGATTACATATTCCACAGGTTCAACATACTTCAAATCATCTTTACTATACTTTTCAATGATCTTTTTGAGTTCGTCTTTCTCAGACGGTAATATGTCACGAACGCGGCCTGAAAAGCTATCAGTCACTATCTCAACATGAAACATTTGCATAAATGGCTGATGACTTAAGCTGTCAGGTTCTTTACCCTCCTCATCCTCAGCATCTTTTTCCTTTTTAGTAAGTTCTCCGTAAACTTTAGGTAAAGTCAGGGTGATTTTTTTTGATTTACACTCCTCTATTGTTGAATTTTCACCCATCAAGAGTTTTTTGATTTTAAGGCTCGTCGCGTAGGCAAGAGGCTTTGCATCTTCGTCTCCATAATTACTGACTGCATAGCGATACCGAGCTTGATCTTGAAGGATTTTGATAAAAATTTTCTTCAATTCTTGTTCTTGTTCCTCATTTTCTTGGCCTTTAAATGCTAAATGTCTACTCCAAGACCAGGCAACAAATTGAGACCATTGCTTTATTCCACTCTGGATATTACGCAGCTCATCTTTAAGCGAATCAGGCAATTGTTTATAGTCCATTTTCAAATTACCTCCCAAATTAGTTAGAAAAATTATCAATTAGCTTTGATAGGAATCTCCTGGCTAAATTCGGCATTATCCATCAAGAAACTAAAGTCTGCACAGTTTTTCGGATCGCCATTTAATCGACAAACATTATCTTCACAGTTTTTTGAATCGCCATTTAACTGACAAACATTATCTTTTATCGGCAGATGTGCAGAAGTATGACAGACTATGCAAGAAACTCCTTGAGCATAGGGTTCTAAAGCAACATTTGTCAATGGTTGTTTGCCTACACTATCTGGCATAATCTCTCTGCGACGAATTTTGCCCTCAGCAAAGTTACTGTAAGGATTCTCTGGAGCCTTTAACCACTGAGTACCGATTAATTGATAATACTGCCACACGGATGATTCATCGATCGCTTTGAGACTATTTTGGTATTCCTTGTTTAGGTCTGTAGCAAATTTACTTATTTCATTTGCACGACAAATTTGAGATGGAACTTGATCCTTAACAGCTATTCCTTGGTTTACTTCGATCGTAACTGCTTTAGGCTCTTTGTTGCTAATATCCCAAAGGTAAGGGGGTTTTACATAAGGCTCGTTTTCTTGGCAGTTTTTCGTGTTGCATTCATTGTTGTACAGAGTGTACTGTTTCGTTTTTCGATCGTCGCAGGGTGGTGCATTATCTATATGCTCGAAGGTAGACCATATCCAACCTCGACTGCTAGTTTTGTGCATAATATGGAACCCAATTAATCCCAATTCAGCTTTTTCATTCAAGATTTCGCCTTTCTTACTAACTATCTTGCGTTTAGTGGTATAGTATCGAGCTTTTTCTGGTTCGGTATTTCGCTCATCAAATACTCGCCAAGCTGCTTTAATTTCAATTGCACCCTCAGCTTCATTGTCATTGGTGTTACAATATTTTCGATTAGTTGAAGTTCCCATCTCCTTGCTACAGACAAGTTGAAATAATTTTGGGGAATCTGAATTTTGCCATAAAGATACTAAATTAGTGGCATCATACCATTTATTTTTAACGATTTGGTTAAACTCAACCGGATTAAGGCGAATTTCATTAATAACGTAATTACCTTGCCGATCCACTAAAGGAATTTTGTTTGCTGCATCAATACTACTCAGTGATATATTTACTTCTTTTCCATCAATTGTCAGCTTTGAGTTTAATTCTCCATAACGATTCAACAAATCTTTTCTACTGGCTATTTTATACTCACTAGATTCCTTCTCTGTTACAAGATCTTCTGCCTCAGTTAGGCGTAAATTTTGGTTGTATTCTATTTCCGAGCCTGCGCGATCGTTCAAACACTGCTTGACTTCTGGTGGCTCTGATGGAGGTGGTGTTCCATTTGGTAGAAATACACTCTTGGGAGATCGATATAGTTCCCAGACGCGGGGAGCATCTGGAACTTGTCCGATGAGTTGATTTTCTAAGGGCTTTCCCGAACAATCAGATGGCCAGTTTAAGGCAACAAAATCTTTCCAAGCAAATTCATTAATATTTTTTTCTGCGCTGTCTTGTCCCGTATAAGTATAGGAATGATTGTATGGAATCCTGCTTTCATCGGCTGCAATATCTTTCCCCAGCTTGCCTCGATTATCTTCTATATCCCTTGCCATATCGGGATTATATGGAATATTTTTAAAGGCTTCGGTTATTTCTATAAGCGATGGATTTAGCTGTTGATTTTTGGCAAGGGTCTTCCCCAACGCGATCTCTCCAACAATAACGATAAAGGCTACGATCGCAATCGCAACCAATCGACGCCTGATGAATCTCATAAGGTTTCTGCACTTTTAGTTAAACTTTATTGAACTGGGATCGATCGCCAGCCACAATCTTTCGCAAAAAATCTTATCAACTACTACTAAAACGATCGCTAAAATACTGCCGATACAACTCGCAACTTACGGTTGCTAAATTGCTTTGTAAATTTACCAATCCCATACTTTGCAACTTAAATGCCTCTACTAAATCCAATGCTACAGGCGTGCTGCTCTTTACAACTCGAACAAAAGCTGCTAGTAATTCAGGCTCCTGTTGGAGAGTCCACAGCTGTCGCTGTAAACGATCGCCATAAATTCCTTCTGAAATAGAAGAGGTTTGCAACGTTTGGTCTAGAGTGGCTTCACCGCGTCCGATATGATAAAGCGCTACCCTTACTAAATAAGGATTTCCGTTCACGAAAGCCGTTAGTTGCTCGGCGTCTTCAGCCGACCAATCCAGTTCTTGCCGTTTGGCTAAATCCTGCACTTGCTCGCTATTAAATGGCGGTAATTCGATCGGCAACCCGACGTTAAAAGGCGATTTATTGGCAGTCAGGGAAATATACATTTCGGTGGAATGTACGACGATTAACCGGAGTTTGCGCCAAATTTCCCGATTTTTGGCTTCCTCGTGCCAAGTTCGCAACAAGCCGAAAAAGTCGCTGGCTAAGTTGGGATAGGCAAATAAGCGATCGATATCGTCTAAAGCTAATACTATTGGTCTAGTTGTTGAGGGTAGCAAATACTGCTCGAAGTACATCTTGCAACTAACCTGACTGCCAAATAGCTCATCCCAATATTCCGCGATTTGATTGCGAAGTTGCAAACCCAAACCGACGTTAGCGCAGAACCACCGCAAGAATTTATCCAAATCTTCAAAAATTGCTCGCTCTGCTAACTGAAAATCGATCGTAACCGTCCGATAACCTTGTTCGGAAGCTTTCTGGAGAATCCGCGCCATCAGAGAGGTTTTGCCCGTCCGCCTGGGTGCTTGAATGCGAATCAGCGCTCCCGGCTGCAAAATAGTTTTGTAACAATCGGATTCGATCGAATCGCGCTCCACGTAAAAAAGGGAATTGAGGGGAACTTGTCCTTCGGGAAATTCCGGCTCGATATTTTCTTCTGGTGGTTGGAGAGTTGGCAGTTCTTCCGCTTCTTCCTCTCGGTCAATCTGAGGAAACACCCAAGAATAATCGCTGGTTTCCAATTCTAAGTTAAAAGCGTTGAAGCATCTTTGGAGGGTTTTGCGATCGACTCCTACTTCGCGAGCGTATATTTTCATCACGGTATTGACAGCCAACCGAGTGCGATCGCTCATTTGTTCCAAAGTATACCGAATTCCGTTATTGTCCTCGAATTCTGACTCTGCTTTAGCCGCTTCTAGCTTCTGCAATCCTTGTAGAGTAAGGATTACACCGCGTCTGCGCTTGTCTCTGTGTTGATGTTGTAGCACTATCATGCGATCGCACTTTATTTCCCAAGATAAGAAAATTTTAGCAAGTTAAGCGACTTGACCTCGCTCCCGAAATAAAATTTACAATGCCCAAAAGCCTTGACAGAAGCCACTTTGGGCGAATTTACAAAGCAATTTTAACTTGCGATCTTAACTTGCGATCTTAAAAGAGAAAATTTGCGTGGTGTAATTTGCCCAAGCAGTGCAAACTAAATACAGAGTTTTCACCGAACCAAAAGAAGCAAGCAATCAAAAGGTTACTTGCTGGCTGAAGGGAAAAATCCCTCGATGCAATAGCTCAATTTAAAAATCCACATTTTCGTTAAGCCAGCCGATCGATCGAGTCTGGTTGACGATCGCGTTTAATACAAGTAAAAGATATAACCCATTATGGCTATTCACCTATCAAAAGTAACGAACAACCCCCTAGTACCGAGATACATAAAAGACGACATCTCAAAAACAGTAGCCGCCTTAGTTTTAATTAAAACTTATTCAAAGCGGATCGTCGAACAGCCAGAGCTTCACTTAAAAATTAGCGATAATTACGCATCTTTTAGGAATTTTTCTGACTATCAAACCACTTTCAAACAGCACGCTTATTATCTTTTAAATTGTCTGACCCCTTCTCTTATTTCTGTTGCGTCAGACCTCATCGATTACGCAGAAATGTTTCAATGTTTTTATTATGAAACCCAGTCGATCGTTCCATTCCTTGGCAAAAAGAATGAAGCAAAAGAGCGCTTTGTCGATTTGCTCGATCGCTTAGAAAAAGAAGCAGAAAAAAGCAAATCAAACGCCCAAGCAATGGCTGCAATATTACAGGAATTCAAAAGCGAAATTCAGAGCGACAATGATAAGTTTAGAGCCGAATTAAAAGTAGTTAATCAAAATTTTGATGCCGCGATCGAAGAACTTACTGCCTTTCCCGCAACCATTCCCATGCCATCGAGCAATCCACCTAAAATACCGATAATTTCGTCCGGCTCCCAAACATTCGCAAATATTATCGCGTCTTTAGCAGATTATCTCAATCAATTGCAAGAGCCTTACCAAAAAATTACCTTAATTTACACCAATACCTGCCTACTTAATCAAGTTACGGAAGATTTTGAATCTCTTTTTGAAACCACCTGTTATATATGTGAAGCTCACAAAGCAATCACTACTGAATGGTTGTCTATTTTGGCTAATCTTAAAAGCTTTAAGCGAGAGATAAGCAACGCTTCTCATAATTTAAACACCGTCCAGATCGAAAGCAATTTAAAATTGGCTAATAGTGAGTGGGATACCATCAGCCAAAAAACCCAAGAAATGGTCGTTCGCGTTCTATCTATCAAACCTGAAGAAATGAATACGGCGCTGAACTAGTCAACAAAATCTAACATAAATTGGATTTTGTTGACCGGAAAAAAGGGTTTCAAGCCTCCACTAGGGGAATCATCAAAGAAATTCTCGCTTATTTCAAGCTCTGTCCATTTTAAGGCTCCAGTCAATCTAAAATCTAAAATCTAAAATCCAAAATCGAATGACCAGGGAAAACTGTTAAAACCTCACCAAAATCAAATAAAAGTTCGATGGAAAAATTTGCCTCTACAGTCAGCAAAACCGTAATATGGGTAATAAATTATGCTTTACCTACCTGGATATCAAATTATTTCAGAAATTTATCAAAGCATCCATACGATTATTTATAAAGCACTCCAAGAATCAGACCGACAACCTGTAATTCTCAAGTTGCTCAGAAGCGAATATCCCAAACTTGAACAAGTTATCCGTTTAAGACAAGAGTATCAACTAACTAAAAACCTCAAAATAGAAGGCATAGTAAAAGCCCTAGATTTAAAAGCATTTGATAACAAATTTGCCTTGGTTTTAGAAGATTTTAACGGCATTTCTCTTCGGGATTTTCTTCTCTTTCACTCCCTCTCAATCAAAGAAATCCTCCAAATAGGAATCCAACTATCAGTAATCCTCACCGAACTGCATAATAACTATATTATTCACAAAGATATTAAACCCCAGAACATCCTGATAAATACAGAAACAAATCAGGTAAAAATTAACGATTTCGGCATTGCCACTCGCTTATCAAAAGAAACCCAAAGCATCAGTCATCCCAACCAACTCTCAGGCACCCTAGCATATATGCCACCGGAACAAACCGGCAGAATGAATCGCTCGATCGATTACCGCAGCGATTTTTATTCGTTGGGAGTTACTTTTTATGAAATGCTCACCGGAGAACTACCATTCAAAAATCTCGATGCTCTCGAACTAATTCACTGCCATCTAGCAGTTCAACCGCTACCACCAGTAGAGATAAATAACAGCATTCCGCAAGTGCTATCGGATATCGTAATGAAATTGATGGCAAAAACTGCTGAAGACCGCTATCAAAGCGCAGAAGGTCTAAAAGTAGACTTGGAAAATTGTTTAGAGCGGCTCGAAAATACAGGCAAGATCGAATATTTTCCCATCGGTCGAGAAGATTTATCCAGTCAATTACTGATTCCGCAAAAACTATACGGTCGTCAAGCGCAAGTCGAACAACTTTTAACATCTTTCGTTCGCGTAGCGTCTCCCAAGGACAATCCCGTAGCCTCTGGAAAGGAGAATAATACCTCCAACGGCAATGCAGAAATGATATTAGTGACAGGTTATTCCGGCATCGGTAAATCTGCTTTAGTGCATGAACTTCACAAACCTATTGTAAGACAGCGCGGTTATTTCATTTCTGGCAAATTCGATCGATTTAAACGGAATATTCCTTATTCAGCTTTCATCGAAGCTCTTACGGAATTGATCCAACTGCTATTAACGGAAAATCAATCGGAAATAGAAACTTGGCGACAAAAAATTTTAGCAGCCTTAGGAGAGCAAGGTAGAATCGTTACCGAAGTTATTCCCGAACTTGAATTAATTATTGGCGAACAACCAGAAGTACCGCAATTGGGAGCGACGGAATCCCAAAATCGATTCAATCGCGTATTCAAGCAATTCATTCATGTTTTTACTCAGAAATCTCATCCCTTAGTGATTTTTTTAGACGATTTACAGTGGATAGATTTCGCATCGCTGAAGTTAATTTATCTGCTGATGACCGATCCCCATACTCAATATTTGTTATTAATCGGTGCTTACCGAGATAACGAAGTAAGCGCAACTCACCCTTTAATGGATACATTGGGTAAAATTCGAGAGAGTCACGGTAATTTATCGAGTATTCACCTCACCCCCCTGAGTTTTAGCGATGCCAAGCAATTAATTGCCGATAGTATCGCTTATCCAGAGAATAACGAAAGAGTGACGACTTTAGCCGAACTTTTATACGGTAAAACTCAAGGCAATCCCTTCTTTTTAACTCAATTACTCAAAGTTATTTACCAAGAAAAACTGATTGCCTATAACTTTAAGAAGCGCCAGTGGCAATGGAATATAGAAGAAATTCAAGCAATTGGTATTACGGATAAAAGCATTATTGAGTTAATGACCACTCAAATTCAAAAACTGCCAGAAACTTCTCAAGAAGTTTTGCAGTTGGCGGCTTGTCTCGGTAATCGTTTTAATCTAGATGTATTAGCGATCGCCAATGAAGAATCGCCTTTAACTACTTCGAGATTGCTTTGGCCAGTACTGCAAGCCGGATTGATTTTACCATTAAACGATGCTTATAAAATCCCTTTATTTATTTCCGAAACCTCAGACGATCGACAAATTGACGATATTCTTTGCAATCGAGGTACTTCCATCCAAATCCCCTATAAATTTCTGCACGATCGGGTACAGCAAGCAGCTTATTCTCTAATTCCCGAAACTAAAAAAAAAATTACTCACTTTCAGATCGGTCAATTGCTACTAAAACATACCACACCCGAACAGCAAAAAGAAAATATTTTTGCACTAGTGAATCAACTGAATTTCGGAATTGATTTGATTAGCGAGCCATCGGAAAAATACGAACTCGCTCATCTTAATTCGATCGCGGCAGCCAAAGCCAAAGCTGCAAATGCTTACGAAGCTGCCCTTAAGTATTTAAATGTATCGTTGGAACTTTTACCTGCCGATAGTTGGGAAAATCGCTACGAATTCACCCTGGCAATTTATGCGTCAGCAGTAGAAACTAAATACCTTAATACTCATTTTGAAGAAGCAGAACAGTTAGCAAAAATTGTCCTGTTAAAAGCCAAAACTTTGCTAGACAAAGTAAAAATTTATTACAAATTAATTGAACTTTATTATTACCAAAACAAAATGTTACTGGCTAGAGATACGGGATTAGAAGTTTTATCAATGCTAGGGGTCGCTCTAGACGAGCAACTGGCAAATGAAATAAATTTACCAGCACGACTTTACAATGAATTAAAGCCAAAAATTAAAAATATTCAAGATTTGCAAAACCTGCCATTAATGACAGACCCGGATAAAATAGCAGCCGTTCGCATTTTATCAGCGATTTCTATTCCAGTTTACGTAACATCTCCTCATCTTTATTTATTAGTTATCTTTAAAATGGTGGATTTATGTATTCAATATGGTAACTCTTCTTTAGCTCCTTTAGTATATGCAGAATATGCCAAGCTCATGAGTGCAGTGTTTTTTAATTTTGACGATGGATATGAATTTGGCAAATTAAGCGTAAAATTATTAGAAGATTTTGATGCTAGAGAATTAAAATGTAAAGTTTATTTATTATTTAATACAATGGTAAGGCACTGGAAAGAACCATTTTTAGAAATGTTAAATCCTCTACTTGAAGGAATTGAAGCAGGTCTAGAAACAGGAGATTTAGATTATGTATGCTACTCTACTCTTCATTATTGTACCTTTTCTTTATTTGGCGGTTTGAGCTTGGAAATAGTCGAAGAAAGATTTTCTAAATATATTGAATTAGTTGATAATTTCAAACAAAACTCTAGTTCGATCGGATTGAAAATATGGAAACAATTTATTTTAAATATGACGGGGAATGCAGAAAACGATCGTATTTTAATTGGTGAAGACTTCAATGAATCAGAAACTCTTCTCTATTTGCAAGAGACGCATAATTATAGCTTGCTAGCGATTCTTTATTTAGCAAAAACAATTATTTTGTATTTATTTAAAGATTATGATGGAGCCGTTATTAATGCTGCTTTGACGAAACAACATATCGCCTCAGTTGGTGGCATGAACTTCGTTTCCGAACAAAATTTTTACCAATCTCTGGCGATTTTAGGAAGATACCCCGACACCAAATCTCAGCTAGAAGTTGTTGAAGAAAACCAGCAATTATTGCTTAATTGGGCTTCTTTTTGTCCTAGTAATTTTCAGCATAAGTACGAATTAGTAGAAGCGGAGAAAGCTAGAGTTTTGGGGCAGAATGAAAAAGCAATTGATTTGTATGAAAAAGCAATTCAAGGTGCTGTTCGAGAAGGTTACGTTCAAGAAGAAGCTTTAGCTTGCGAACTAGCAGCAGAGTTTCATCTCGCGCTTGGTAGACAAAAAATTGCTAAAACTTACATAACTGATGCTTACTATGCCTATATGCGCTGGGGTGCGGTGGCAAAACTGAAAGATTTGGAATCACGATATCCAGCCCTAATTTCCCGTACAGAACCTCCCTTAAATTTAATTCAATCTAACCATTCATTTTCGACTATTTCTAATAAAACTACTGTGACTAATTCTACCAATTCAATGCTGGATTTGGCCACGGTAATCAAAGCAATGCAAGCCATATCGGAAAAAATTCATTTAAATAATTTGCTCGCTTCTTTAATTAAAATTTTAATAGAAAATGCCGGAGCGACTAAAGGATTTTTACTTTTGCCGCAAGGTAAAAAAATGACGATCGAAGCGGCAGCATCGGTAGATTCAGAAGAAGTTGTCGTTCGACAATCCATTCCATTAGAATTTAGCCAAGATTTGCCACTGACAGTAATTAATTACGTCTTGAGAACCAAATCGATGGTTGTTTTAAGCGATGCAAGCAACCAAGGATTATTTATCAACGACCCCTATATCGTGCGTAAAAAATCAAAATCTATATTATGCAATCCTATTTTTAATCAAGGCAAATTTGTCGCTATTCTTTATTTGGAAAACGACCTGTCTGTGGGAGCTTTTACTGGGGAACGATTGCAAATACTAAACATACTTTCTACTCAAGCTGCCATTTCCTTAGAAAATGCTTTACTTTACGAAGATTTAGCGAAAGCCAATCGACAATTAGAAGATTATTCCCATAAATTAGAACAGCGAGTTATAGAGCGAACGCGAGAATTAAAAGCTAAAGAAGCAAGGCTGGCGGAGGCTGAAAGATTAGCAAATTTGGGGAACTGGGAGTTGGAATTACAAGCAAATAAAATTACTTGGTCGGATGAAATATTTCGCATTTTCGGGCATCATCCAGAGCAGCGAGAACCAACTTTTTCAGAACTCCAACAGTTGATTCATCCCGATGACTGGCAATTATTAAATGGCTCAATAGAAGAAGCTATTCAGACAGGAAAATCCTATGAAATTGAGTTTAGAGTCGTGCGTCCCGATTCTCTTACATATGTGGCGGCAAAAGGGCAAGCTATTAAAGACTCTGAAGGTAAAACGATTAAGCTGTTCGGCACCGTACAGGATATTAGCGATCGCAAATTAGCCGAAGAAGCTTTGCGCCAATCGGAAGCGCAATTAAGAGAACAAGCGCGTCAGCTACAACTTACCTTACAGGAATTACGGCAAACGCAAGCTCAACTCATCCAAAGCGAAAAAATGTCCGGTTTAGGGCAGTTGGTAGCGGGTATTGCACATGAAATTAACAACCCGATTAATTTTATTTACGGTAACATTGAATATACTTGCAACTACATTCAAAATTTGCTGGATTTGATTCGCGTTTATCGGGAAGAATACCCAACTCCAACCGCGAAATTAGCAAAATTTACCGAAGAAATAGATTTAGAATTTATCGTAGATGACTTACCAAAAATCCTCAGTTCTATGGGTGTGGGAGCATTACGCATCAGAGAAATAGTGCGATCGCTCAGGAACTTTTCTCGCCACGATGAAAGTGCGTTCAAACAAGTAGACATTCATTCCGGCATCGATAGCACGTTGCTGATTTTACAACATCGCCTGCATTCTCCAGTAGCTACAAAGCAAAGAAAAACAGTACAAATTCCCGAAATCCAAGTCATTAAAGAGTACGGAAAATTACCTTTAATCAATTGTTACGCAGGTCAATTAAATCAAGTATTTATGAACCTGCTCAATAATGCTATTGACGCTTTAGTAGAAGGATACGAGAAAGGGTATAACCGAAACCCTACTATTTCGATTCGGACTTATCGGGTAAATTCAGAACGCATAGCTATTGCGATCGCAGATAACGGAATCGGGATGACAAACAGAATTTTGTCAAAAATTTTCGAGCCTTTTTTTACTACGAAACCCGTAGGTTCCGGTACTGGTTTGGGTTTGTATATTTCCCATCAAATTGTTGTAGAACAACACAACGGAAGTTTAAGATGTCACTCGGAATTCGGAAAAGGAACGGAATTTACGATTGAGATTCCGATCGATTAAGAAGCCAGAATTCAGAAGTCAGAAGTCAGGAGCCAGTAGCCAGTAGAATTAAAAATGACGAATTTTTCTCTCATTCTCCCCAAAAATTACTATTTAAAACTTCTATAGGTGTATAAGGACAACTGTCTGGAAAAATCGCCTATTCTATTTAAGCAGCGGTAGTGCCAAACTGAGTCAAGAAGCGGAACGCCTTCACCACGTAACTAGCGCAAACATAAGGTGAAGTATCGTAAAAAGCACGCCACGCCGCCGCCTTATACTCATCATAGCGATTTGCGCGATCGGTAAATTTCTCTAGAAAAGCCAATCGCACCGCGTGACCGATCAAAACATCCAGCACGATATAATCTTCAATGCGTAAGTTGGGATTGCGATCGGCAATGGCAGATAATTCCATCAATGTCTCAATATTAACCTGCCGATATTCCGGAGCTTGAATTTTATTGAGTAAATGCTCTACTTGCAGTGCAAAATTCTTTTCTCCCGGTGTCATTTCCGCCAGCAACCAATCACTATCCAAACGATTGCGTCTTTCTAACTTATCCCCAATTACCAAACCTTTGCAATGTTTGAGTAATTCCCAAACGCGAGGATAAAAATCTTTCGGTACTCGATTCAACGCACCATCTCGTTGGCGTTTGTGCAACCAACTCCCATTCGGTGATTCCTCTGCTTCTTTAACCGGTAGCACTACCCACTCGATATCCTGTTCTGATTGTTTTACGTGGAGAGATTCTTGCTGACGCAATAATTGATTCATTCCTTCATAACCAGCTAATACTTGGCGCAGGCGATTCTTTACCTCAAAAGGACTCAATTCCATTAACCTTTCGTGGGCTTCATCCTGGGTAATTTTCAACTCTCGCGCTAATTCGCTGGTAATTAACAAAATCAGATAACCAACTCGCAAAGTTAACAACCCGTTGAATAAGTCTGGTTCCGCTTTAATCAGCAAACCAAGGTATAGGAGAACTTCTTGGGTAAGAACGCGATCGCGAATATCTTCCCCGCAAAATTCATTAATCTTATCAATAATTTCTCGGTAAGACATCGGGCGCGTAATTAAAGAAATTTCGCTATAAGATTTACCCACCGAAATCTGTTTTTGCCTTACCAAAATATCAGTTACCGCATCCGATAAACTGATATCAACCATACCCAACAAACCCGCTGCCCGACGTACAACAGACCAATAGATGGTAAAGTTCTGCCCGGTTTTAACTATTCCTCTACCTGCTTTTTCATAAACCTCTTGCAGTAAGTAAGCCACGCTGACAGGATTTCTTGGCCCACCCAAACCAGTGTCGAAATCCAATCCCTTCAACCGAATTAAAGTTTGTAACAACTCAATTTGTTCGTAAACGTTTATTGATTCCCGCAAACAGTTAAGCAAAAATGTAATATTAGTTTCGCACTCCAGAGTAAATTCTTCCGTATGGCTTAAAGGCCAATTTTTTTGGGGATGATAGCCCAAATAGTATTTAACAGTTACAGCATCTTTAACTGCGGATTGGCTGAACTCAAAATCGTGGATGAAATCAATTCTTTCCTTTCCCGACGTTAGCATTAATTGATTCAAACGCCCCAGCTTAACCTGCACCCCATTGCAACAACCATCATTTAATTCTTGCATCAAGTTTAGTAACGCTTCGCTACCTGTTTCTAGCATGGAATGAGTCAGCAACAAAGTCATGGTAGGTCGCCCCAACTCGTTCCAATTTCTTTGGATATAAGCTAATTCACTCCTTACTCGATCTACTAAGAAATGGTAATCTAAAGTTAAGTAAAACTGTTGCTTATCCAAAAATGCAGGTAAAAATACGATCGTCTCTCCTCGAATCCGAAAAATTCTCGATGTAGTCAGACTTCGCAATCTTCGCACCGGACGACCGGTTAACCCAAGTTTATCGTTACGGCCAATTTGAGTGTAAACAGCAGATAAATCGCTAGCTTGACGGATCTGAATTGGTTTTACCTGACCGGGTGTTTCGGTAGGAATTCCATAACTTGACAATTTATTTTGTAAATTTTCATCTTCGGCTAACAGCGCAATTTGTACTAATGGATTGGGATTTCTACTAATACAAAGATGTCTCCCTAACGGATCGATATCTCCGATCGCGATCAGATTTTCACTCAACATCTGACCTAGAAAATACAAACTTTGCGCCCACACTAAGGGGATATTTTCATTAGGTAACCGTGGTTGGCCATGAGGATTTACTCTTTCCGCTTCTATCCTTTCTACCGGGACGTAATACAATTCTGGAAGGAGGTCTAAACCATCTCGTTCTACTAGCAGTTTTTCTAATTTTGTTTGATAATATTTTACTTGTTCTCGCTCTCCTTTAAACAAGCTATCTAGCAGCAAATAAGTAAAAAATAACGGCCATTCGCATTCAATATTTTCAAATTGTTTGAGTTCCCACGGTTCGTAATGCAAACGGCTGGTATCTTCTACAACGGTTTGGTGTCCATCTCGCAAAAATCGTTTACAACCATAGGTTCCTTGCAATTTATCGATGATTTTTTTCTTAGTGCGCTCGATTAACTGCTCGTTTTCTACTGCAAAAGCAGGAAAGCTAATGATACTCAATAGGGCGGCGTCTACTTCTTTAGAACTAGATTCTCTCGGCAATATGGATTTGAGAGTAATCCTCGCCCTGGCAATTTCATCTGGCAATACGTGAATTACGGAAGATTGGCTACCATTTACGCCAAATAAATTTAAGCCGTTGATTGCTTCTAATGCTGCTTTTGCCATCCCCACAGAACTAGCATTTAGTTCTGGGTTACCGCGATTTATTTTATTACCTCTTTCCCATAAACCGTAATCTGGAGTACGATAAGCGCGACCGATATAATAAACTAAATTCTGGACGAAATTAACTTCGTCGATCGTAAAAATAATATTTAACCCAGAGGCGGTCATTTGAGATAGCATTAACAAAAATAAAGAAGTCGCATCTAATTGCAAATGACCCCATTCTCCATCTCCTACTACTACATCTCCCGTTTTCGTGTTGTACTTAGCGTGTAGAGCATCCAAGGGAGATTGGGTTTGCTTGAAACATTCTACTTTATGGGACTGTCGCATCATGCAAAATAACAGTCCGCGCATCAATTTAACGACGCTTTGTTCTAACTCGTAAGTGCGCCCGAAATCTTGATTGAGTTTGCGGTAAGCTAGCGCCAATCCCCAAACAGCTAAAATACTATAAACGTTATCTCTCACCCAAGCATCGGTATAATCACCGTGGGCGTTAATGGCAGTACTGGCTGGTAAAAGTCCGGTGATCGGATTTTGACGATTGAGAATGATAACTTGAATTTGTTGATAGTAATAATCGAGACGAGTTTGCTTTTCTGTCAGATTGTTTAACATAGTTATTCTCCGGTCAGTAGCCCTCTCTCATTCCTCGTTCGTGCTTGTGTAGTAATACTTAATTCACGATTAAAGACGAAAATTGCTACGACATTTAATCTTTTATGAGGATGAAATTAATTATACGGGTAAGACTGGCACTTACCATGCTTAATTTTATACATTTAGTCAAAAGTTATGGGTGAGGAGCCAGAATTCAGGAGTTAGAAGCCAAAATTTAGATAGGGTAATTATTTTTGCTTTTCTACTACCTACTACCTACTACCTACTACCAGCCTCAATTATATAAATAGCAACTTGGGTTAGGTATTTTCTCCGGAACGATCGCCTATTTTTTTGTAGAACAAAGTTAAGTAGTAATAACTAGCATAGCTATTTAGCCGATCGACTACTTAAGTGTTTAGTAGTTTATCCAGGAGGTAATCGATATGTCTACCCGTTATAACCAAAATCATTCTCCTCTAGTGCGGATAGTATACTCGAAAATCAAAATTGATGGTAAAGTGCAGTTGGTTCCCTTAGAGCTTTATGCTGATGGTTCCTTGAAAAAAACGCTCTGAGAGCTAAGCTAATCTCAAAAAATGAAAAAATTTCTTAATTAATCTGACTTGGGAAGTACGCAGTAACTCTGATGCGAGTTAAACTATGCTGCATAGATGTGGTAATGTGAGGCTGTATAAGAACGGATTATGACTAAGACGCCGCAACCGTTTCCCGTACTGGGGTTACCAGTACATCTATTGGATGATTATCCAGGTTGGCTGCTCGAACGGTTGCACCAGCATATGGGTGGTCACGTAATAACACTCAACGCCGAGATGAGTATTCAAGCAGAACAGAATACTAGTTTGGCGAAAATTATCCACCAAGCCGATTTGGTGATTCCTGATGGTTCTGGAGTGGTACTCTACTTGTGGTTCAAGGGTAAAAGAGTGCAACGCTGTCCGGGAATTGAATTAGCAGAGACTCTGCTATGGCAAGTGGGGGACATGGGCCAAAACTGGCCGGTCTTTTTCTTTGGCGGTAAACCTGGAGTAACCGAGAAAGCAGCCCGAATATGGCAGCAGCGACTTCCCTCTTTGGCGATCGCAGGTATTCAGCACGGATACCTTTCATCGGAAGAAGAGCAACAATTGTTACAAACTCTCCAAGAATTACAGCCTCGCCTGATTTTAGTTGGTTTGGGCGTACCCCGTCAGGAATTGTGGATCGCCCAACATCGTCACCTTTGTCCGAAAGCGATTTGGATTGGGGTTGGTGGTAGTTTCGATATCTGGGCTGGCGTGAAAAATCGCGCCCCAGGTTGGCTGCGAGATAATCATTTGGAATGGCTGTATCGTTTGTATCAAGAGCCTTGGCGCTGGCGACGGATGTTAGCTTTACCGAAATTTGTATGGCGAGCTTTGGTCAAGAGTACGCCTACTAACATAGTTAAGGCTACATCTAACTCTTTGTAGTAGAGCAGGAGGCAGGGGGCAGGGGCTAGGGGCTAGGGAAGAGGTAGAGGGATTAGGAATTAGGAAAAGGGAAAATTTGTTAATTCTAAATTCTGACTTCTGACTTCTGACTTTTGACTCCTAACTTCTGAATTCTGACTTCTGACTGCTGACTTCTGACTCCTTTTTAAGATTAATTTTTCACTTTTAATTCAGAGCGCTGGCGTTGTTGAATTCTTTCTAAACTGCCGATCGGAATCGAAGCAATTAGCTGACGAGTGTAGTCTTTCTCCGGTTCGCGATAAATAAATTCGGCTGGGCCAATTTCTTCTATTTTGCCTTTATTCATGACCATAATGCGATCGCTCATGAATTTGACCACGCTCAGATCGTGGGAAATAAAAATATAAGTGAGACCGAATTCTTGTTGAATTTCTTTCAATAAATTCAGCACTTGCGCCTGTACCGACACATCTAAAGCAGAAACCGATTCATCGCAAATGATAAATTTAGGATTGAGGGCTAAAGCACGAGCGATGCAAATCCGCTGCCGTTGACCGCCGGAAAATTCATGAGGATAGCGGTTCATCCAATCTGGGTTTAAATCAACTCGTTCCAACAAGTAAGTTGCGCGATCGCGACGTTCGCGATGCTTTTTGTATATCCCGTGAATTAACAAAGGTTCCATCACCGCATCCCCGATTTTCATCCGAGGATCGAGGGAACTAAACGGATTTTGGAACACGATTTGCATTTCCCGCCGCAGCTTTTGTAACGCTTGACCCGAAATCGCGGTAATATCTCGTCCTTCAAACAGAATTTGACCGCTCATCGGTTGAATTAATCGCAGTAAAGTGCGGGCTAAAGTACTTTTACCACAACCGGATTCTCCTACTAAACCTAATGTTTCTCCTGGGAAAACTTCAAAAGATACCCCGTTGACTGCCATCACGTAACGCTCGGTAGCACCGAATACGCTTCGGATCGGAAAACCTACTTGCAGGTTGCGAACGGATAAAAGTGCGGTATCTGGAAATGGGGAGTTTTTGGACTGATGGTGAGGGGAAGATGAGGGGGTGAGGGGACGGGAGTTTGAGGAGGCTAATACTCTGCCGGACTGATTTTCCGGCGTTTTTTCTCTAATTTCCACTTCTCCAGAAGCATTGGTAACTACTTCCATGAAGTCAGATACCGTGGGGAGATATTTCAAATGTTGGTCTAAGCGGGGGCGACAAGCTAACAATCCTTTTGTATAAGGATGATGCGGTTCGGAAAAGATTTGCCAGACTAAACCGTATTCGACGATTTTTCCTTGATACATTACCGCTACGGCGTCGGCGATTTCTGCAATTACTCCCAAGTCGTGGGTAATAAAGATCATCGACATTCCGCGAGCTTTGGAGAGTTCCCCCAACAGTTCCAGAATTGTCGCTTGAACGGTAACATCGAGAGCGGTGGTGGGTTCGTCAGCAATTAAGAGGATCGGATTGCAAGAAATCGCCATTGCAATCATTACTCGTTGAATTTGACCGCCAGAGAGTTCGTGGGGATAGCGATCGAGTATTGCTTGTTTTTGTTGTTGAATGTAGCGATCGATCTGTGATTCGCTGGGCGGTGATGATGTTTCGAGTCTAGATTCTAAATAGTTTTGGCGCAGTGTTTCGTCATTGGGAAGCAACTTAACTTCTTGCAAAAGGGCGATCGCTTTTTGTTGCGCTTGAACTTCCGATACCTCTTCATGAAGTCGAATTGCTTCGGTAATCTGAAATCCGATCTTGTAAACCGGATTGAGAGAACTCATCGGTTCCTGAAAAATCATGGCAATTTTGCCACCTCGATATCGCTGCATTTTCTTTTCCGGTAATTGCAGCAGATTGACGGGTTCGGTATTCTCTCCCGATTCGTAAAACCAAATGTCACCGTTAACGATACCGGGATAAGGCACTAACCCCATAATGGCAAGAGAGGTAACTGATTTGCCAGATCCGGATTCCCCGACGATTCCTAGAGTTTGACCTCTTTTTACCTGAAAAGAAATTCCGTCAACTGCTGTTTGCAGCGTATATGGCGATCGAAATTGGACTTGCAGGTTACGAATATCGAGAACGGTGTCAGTCATTCGATTTTAGATTTTAGATTTTAGATTTTAGATTTTAGGTTGATTGGCTTATCCTTAGATCGGCCTGGAAAGGAAATGGTTTTTCACTTTCCCATCAAATTTATAAAGATTCTAGCTTATTGATATCTGTCTGGTTGGAAAGATGGCGATCGAATGGGGGGATGGGGAAAAAGGAAAAGGGAAAAAATATCTTCTCCTGTTGCACCCCACCCCCAGTTCCCCAGATGAACTAGCGCCGTTGAGGTATTCCAGACCCGGTAATCCGGGCGTTAGCTGGTAAAGTGGTAGAGCTAGAAACGCGATCGAATAACATGGCGCTTGGTTTAAAAGCACCCGGTCTGGGTTGTGCGGCGCTGATATCATTTAATTGCACGCGCAACTTGCCTTCTTTTGTAAACTCAAAAATGGTTTGAGCCGTTTTATTATCGCTGGTGGTTAAATCGATCTGCATCGGCGAACTACTGGCAGATGCAACTCGATATCTCAGCTGCATGGCGGGAGGATTGGCAGAACTAGATGGCAGGACGATGAATAATTTGCCATCGGGCGCAAAAATTAAGGAGAGAGACTGAGTAGAAGAAACTTTGGTTTGCCAACTTCCGCTCAATCTTTGCACGACGGTATTTGTATTAGCAGCGGTTGTTTGTTGTGCAACTAATTGGGAATTTAAAGGTTGAGCGCTTACTGAATAGCCAAGGCAACCGAGCGGTATCAAAATTAAACTGGATGCGATCGCTTTTTTCAGCATAGAAGATCCACCCAAAGAATTAGCCAGATTGAAGACAGGGTTAAACATGGACTTTATACACACAAACCAACATCGATTTTAACAGTGCTTCTATTTATATTTTGTCGAAGTACTGTATCTGCCTGGACGCGGCGATCGCCCTATTTGTGCCATCAGCGGGAGGTGGGGGGATGGGGGGATGGGGAGAATACAATATATATTCATCTCGTATTGCTCTGTTATAGTTCTTTTCGCTAATTCGTTCCCTTAATCTACTACCTACTACCCACTACCAAATATGGCTACCACAATTGCTTTGCTTGCCGCTGATGCGAAAAAAAACGATATTGTCAGATTCGCCGTTACCTATGCACCGCTACTCAATCGTTACAAGCCGATCGCCACAGGCAACACAGCCGATCGTATCCAAGCAGGTAGCAATTTACCAGTAGAAAAATTGTTACCAGGCTCTTTAGGTGGAGTAGCGCAAATTGCGGCGGAAGTGGGAGCGGGTAACGTGGTGGCAGTGATATGTTTGGTCGATCCTCTGCAAATTCCGGTTTGCGAGCCAGATATTCAAATGCTTTTGCGGATTTGCAATATCAACAACGTGCCGGTGGCAAGCAATTTAGCTACCGCCGAAGCGATCGCTGCTAAATTAGCCAAAGCACTGGTTGCCCATCTGATCTTTAATCCGGTTTCCGGTCGAGGTAATTCAGAACAAGATTTAGCTTTAATCAAAAAACTCCTAGAAGCTAATCTGCACTTGCAAGTTCACCAAACTACCCCGGAGATGGGTGCCAAGGAATTGGCGCAACAAGCGATCGCACAAGGTGCCGATATCGTCATTGCTTCGGGGGGAGATGGTACGGTTTCTGCCGTAGCTGGTGTATTAATCGGCACTGGTATACCGTTGGGCATCATTCCGAGAGGAACAGCTAATGCCTTTGCGGTGGCTTTGGGAATTCCCCGCTTGATGCCGATTAGAAATGCTTGTCAGGTAATTTTGGCCGGACAAACTCGCAATGTGGACGCGGCGCGTTGCAATGGCTACCCGACTATTTTACTGGCCGGTGTGGGTTACGAAGCGGAAACTGTCGAACGAGCCAGTCGGGAACTGAAAGCCCAATGGGGGCCAATGGCCTACTTGATGGCTGGATGGCAATTATTGGAAGAATCTGGTTCTTTTGATACGGAGATTGAAGTTGATGGTAATGTTTATCCGTTTCAAGCAAATGCGATTACGGTAGCCAATGCTGCACCTCCTACTTCGGTGTTAGCGCAAGGGGGGGGCGAAGTAATTTTTGATGATGGATTGTTGGATGTAACGATCGCAACTACGGAAAACAAACTTCAGGCGGTGACAACTATGCTGGGAATGCTGGGTGCTGCGATCGTCAAAAGCGGTTTTGAACAGCAAAATGTCATTCACACTCGTACCAGAAAGCTCAAAATCAGTACGAATCCCCCCCAAAAGGTAGTGGTAGATGGAGAAATTATCGGTACGACTCCGATTCAAGTAGAGTGCATCCCCGGTGGTTTAACGGTTTTAGCTCCCAATAATAATACTGTTAAAGCACAGGATGTTTGAGTTTACAGCAAAATCGTTTCCGTTTAGAGCGTCATAGTGAGTTATTACCAATTCACTTTAACCGTGCGTGTCATTTATCTTTACCCCTGCCCCCTGCCCCTCTTCCTCCATCCCCATATCAGTGGATGTTATCCTATTTAGTCACTACCAACGCGATCGTACACAGATGTCTAGTTTAAACTGGGAAGCTTAATATTGTTGAGAGGAAAGCGCTGTAAATATATTTATACAGCACGGAAGACGCCCGCTCTCACCGGAAACGATCTAAATATATTGAAACCTCTGTCAGGAGTGAATCATAATGAATGCTGAGATGCTGAAACCAAACGTACAACAACTGCAAACTAACATTGTCGAATTACTGGGGGAAGTTAGTGGCTTGCTAGAGGGAGTTACCACCGCCCTTATTTCTGATAGTGCTAGTCAAAAGTATGTCAAATTTCAGCAAGAAGTCAGCGAAGCAACAGGTAACGTCAGAGATTTAGAACTGCGAATGGCAATTGTCGCGCCGATGAAGGCTGGCAAATCCACTATTATTAATGCCATTGTCGGGCAAGAAATTCTCCCCAGCCGCAACGCTGCCATGACTACTCTGCCCACGGAAATTATTTTTGATGCCGAACTAAAAGAACCGATTTTAATCCTCAGTTCCCACATTCAAGAAGTTTTTCGCGATACATTTTCTGCATTACAACAAACAATCAATGAATCCGGTATAGAGCAAATTCAAACCAAAATTGCTCAGTATCCGCACTTAGCAAAACTGCCCGAAAAAATTCAAGGAATGTCTAAACTTTCCATCCAAGAAAAGATCGTAGGGCGTCAGCAAATTATCAATAGTTTAAGAGCTTTAAACGATATTATTAGATTGTGCAGCGTTTTAGATCCCTCATCAGACCCGCTGAATTCCCTGATCGACGTGCCGCGTATTTACACTCCATTTTGGCGCTTCCAAAAAACTGCTAAAGCCGATTTAATTGGTAACTTAGTAATTGTCGATACACCAGGGCCAAATGAAGCGGGAGAAAATCTGCAACTGGCTAATGTAGTAGCCGATCAATTAAGAGCTAGTTCCGTAGTTTTAATCGTACTAAATTTTACGGGATTAAATACTAAAGCAGAAGAAGAAGTTAAAAAAGATGTTCAGAAAGTGATCGATTTAAGAGGTAAAGAAAATTTATACGTCTTAGTCAATAAAGTAGATCAGCGAAAAGATGGCGATATGACCCCGGAACAAGTACGGCAATTAGTAACTGCTGAATTTGCTTTGGGAGATGGAAAGAATACAGATAGAGTATTTGAAATATCGGCTAGGTGGGCATTTTCTGCCATCAATTTTTTGGTGGAGTCAGATCAGTCTCCCAATGCAGAATTAACGCAATTAAAATCAGCGCGTTCTCTCGCTCAAGATGTGTTTCCGATCGATTGGGAAGAAGAATTAGAAGAAACAACTTTAGAGCAATTAAAGCGGAAAGCAGACAAGTTATGGAAAAAATCGGGTTTCGATCCGTTTTTGGAAAAAGCGATTAATGCTTTAATGACAGAAGCAGCACCTCGTTGTATCGTTTCTTCTCTGAATGTGGCTCGTGGCAGATTGGTAGAATTATTGGAAGATATGCAAATTCGCAGTAGTGCGATGAATGAAGATGGAGCAAAGTTACAGCAAGAGGTAGTAGCGTTAGAAACTGATTTACTGAGCATTGAAGATTGCCGCAACAGATTACAAGAAGTGGAGACAATCAAAAACAATCTTTATCAACAATTGAATAACTTACTGGAAAACGTCAAGAAAGAAGGCAAAATGAGTATTGAAACTTATTTCAATGCAGAGGAAGCTCAACGCGCTGATTTTGCCCAAAAAGGAGGTATGGCAGCGAAAACATTCGTTAACTGGATTTCTAAACAGTTGAATTCGCCTTTAGAGATGAAGCCGCAAACTTCGATCGAATTTCCGACTTTGCGAGAGGCGGAAGAATTTGCAGATACAGCTGTTGCGTATGCGAAAGAGAGAGTTGATATTTTGCTCGGACAAATTCAGGAGAATACAACCAAGCAAATAGAACAAGCTCGTCAATCGATGCTAGAATTTTTGGATGCTCAAACGAAACCGATTATCGAGCGATCGCGCGATCGGTTAAACGAAAGCTTTAACTTGGAACTATCACTGCCAAACATCAGATTGCAATCTGATTATTATATCGATATTAATAAACCTTTGGTGAAACGCCATACTAGGACGATCGATCAAGGTTATTCAGAAGTAGTGAAAACGAAAAGATCGTTTTTACATTACTTTTGGTTAGTCCCGTTTGAAGTCACTGAAAAAATCAAACGTCCTAACAAACAGGAAAATTTTTACACTGTTTCTTTGCAAGGAATAGTTTATGAGGTGAACAAGCTGATCGACCAAAGTATTAATAATATCAAACAAGGAGTTAATCAATATTTAGAAGAAGATTTTCAGCGACGAGTAGATGAGTTTTTTAATGATGTTGATAGTTACTTAAGCAACTATCGAGATAGGTTAAAACAAGCACAAGAAGACCAAAAGTTATCGATTGAAGAGAAGAAAAAATTAATCGATTCGCTCAATTCTTTAGTACCGAAAATTAAGGAAGAAATCTCCAAAGCAGATAATTATTTGAAATACACGGAAAATTTGCTGGTAAGTAAGTGATATTGGTTAATCAGTTTGAGGACTGAAGTCCTCACTACGAACTGTTTTCAGGTTTGTAGTAAGGACTTTAGTCCTTAGTTTGCAGAGGACTGAAGTCCTCACTACGAACTGTTTTTTTAATCTTGAAAAACCATAATTTGACCGGAATAACAAGCTACCCAAACTTCCCTAGTTTGCGGATCGTAAGTAACCCCAATCGGACTAGCAGCAACCCTAACTTTTTGAATTACTTTCATATCCTTGGTGCGAATTTTACTCACTGTATTTTCGCTATAATTCACAACGTAAAGAGATTGTCCGTCCTGTGATAACACCATGCTGCGGGGAGTGGAACCAGAAAAACCTTTTTTGATTACTTTACCTTTTGACAAATCAATTTTTGCGATATTCCCTTCACTATTTAAAGAAGCGTAGAGAAATTTACCGTTACGTTCTAAATTCAAATGACGGGGGGAACTACCGACATTTTTTAACCACTGTACGGAAAACTTTTTGAGGTCTACTTTCGCAATATCGGAAGAACCCATGATCGCAACATATGCTTTTGTAGAAGTTGGTTCTACTACAATTCCGCGAGGATAAGCACCGAGTTTAACTCGTTTTATTTCCTTATTCTTGTTGGTATCTATTATACTCAAATCCCAACTGCACCAGTTACTTACCAATACCAGGCGGTTATCTGGGGAAGTGGCAACAAATTTAGGAACTGCACCTACTTTGATTACTTTTTCAACTTGTAGATTTTCGGTATTAATTCTATATAGAAAACTTTGGTCGTTTCTTTGGGAAGGATGACAGCGATCGCTACCAGGATTCCGAAAACCAGCACCATACATTTGGTAATTGGATACCCAAGCATATTTACCATTATGAGAAAAGCTTGCTTCAACTGGTGCGCCTCTATAATTACCCTTAAAATTTGTATAGCCAAATTTTGCTAAATTGACTGAATCGGGAATAGTTTTAACTAATTTATGTTGGCGATCGTAAACGGTTACCGTGTGGCTGTACATCATGTTTTGAGCAAAAAATAAACCCCTGCCGGAATGAACTACTGATTTGGGGGTAATTTTGCCAGTAATTACTTTTTTTAACCTCATACCAGGATTCGGTTTAGCAGTTTTTTTGACTTGCTTGGCAATTGGAGAAGCAGCAGGTTTAGGTGCTGGTTTATTAGTCGTTATAGTTGCTGGCTGTTGTACAGGTGTTGGCTGTTTTTGGGTGGTTTCTTGTGGTTTTTGGAGTTGGTATTTAATTGCGATCGCTAATACTGCACTCAAACCGCACAAGATTGCGATCGACCAAATTAAACCAGGCTTTTTTAGATAATTTGTAATAGGATTTGACTGAACCGCCGGAGTTACGCTGGCTATTGCATCGGCGGCTGATAATTGAAAAGTTTGACTCCAAATAGGCGCATCATATTCGGTTTTTTTTCCATCTAATTGCACGGATTTAATTGATGTTGCACCTAAACGATTCATTCCTTGGAAAATATAGGAGACGCACTTATCTTGAGGAGGGAGATTTGGGGAGATCAATGTTATTTGTAAGCAACTACCATGACGGGTTGCTTTTGCTACGATTCCCTTGGTAGCTAAAGACTGGCTGATGAGGTTGGCAATAGCTTCGGGGTTTCCCTGTTGTGCTAGTAATAAAATGTTTTGTTGAACGGCAACTTCTTGGGTCATACCATTTTCCTTTTGCTATGCTACACATAGCGAATAGTGGAGTTGACTTGCGAGTGAACTGTCTGTTGGCAATGGGTAACGTTGAATATATGGGAAAAGAGTATCACAGTTGGTTTGTTTGTGGGGTGTTTAGGAATAAATTTTTAACCGCAGATGAAAACAGATGAACGCAGATGAACGCAGATGTAGGCGTTAGTCTTCTCGCTGGGTATATGTATGTTGATTAGGTTTTTTGCAAAAAAGTTAGGTTTTTGTTTCAACCACAGATGAAACACAGATGGACACAGATGAACACAGATGTAGATTAATATTTATCGATTTGGTTAAGAGGTTTATTAATGATATCCTTCCCCTATCATAGGTGCCAAAAATCGCTCTCTTATCTGCGTACCCTACGGGAAGGCTATCGCCTATATCTGCGTTCATCTGCGTTCATCTGCATTCATCTGCGGTTAAAAGTTAACCCATAATTCCCACAAACAATTTTGGCATTAGTAAGTACACTATCGATACAACCAGAGACTATATGATTCCTCGTTTAAGTCTTAAAGAAGGTTTAAAACCGGATTATTTGCTTTTTTTAGAAGCTTTGGCAGAAACAGTATTTTCTGGTGAAGTTCGTCCTGATTTTGCTAGTCGGTTGATGGCGGCGACAGATAATAGTATTTATCAAATTTTGCCTCAAACGGTGGTGTTTCCCAAATGTGAAGCGGATTTAATATGTCTGTTTGAATTGGCTAGTCAAGAACAATTTAAAAATATTACTTTTTCTCCTAGAGGGGGAGGAACAGGAACAAATGGTCAATCTCTTTCTTATGGTATTATTATCGATTTTTCTAAATATATGAACCAGATTCTAGAATTGAATCTGGAAGAGGGTTGGGTACGGGTGCAACCAGGGGTAATTTTAGACCAATTGAATGGGTATTTAAAACCTTATGGCGTGTTTTTTGCACCTTCTTTAGCACCTAGCAATCGCGCCACTATTGGCGGTATGATCAACACTGATGCTTGTGGAAAAGGTTCTCGCATTTATGGTCGAACTAGCAATCATATTATTGAATTAAGCTGGGTTTTGTCGGATGGTTCGGTTGCGCGATCGCATTCTATCGATCTTCCCACGTTAGGTAATATAAAACAACAATCAAACCGTCTTGGCAACGTCTACCGCCAAGTAGATGAAATTGTCACATCGAAACAAGAAATCATTGAGCAAACTTTTCCGAAAATACCTCGTTTTATGACGGGTTACAACTTGGCAAAAGTTTACTCTCAACAACGAGATAGTTTCAATCTCAACTGGATTTTAGCTGGTTCGGAGGGAACCTTAGCTGTTATTACGGAAGCGAAATTAAAATTAACTCCTATTCCTAAATTTAAAAAGTTATTGGCAATTCATTACAAATGTTTTGATGATGCCTTGCAAGCAGCAGAAACACTTTTACAATTTGCACCAGCAGCTATCGAAACCATTGATGAGAAAATTTTAGAATTGGCAAAACAAGATGCTGTTTATTTTAAGGTTAAACAGTTCATTGCAGGTGCAAAAGCACTAAATTTAGTTGAGTTTGTTGGTGATAGCTTTGAAGATATTGAAAATATAGTTAACCAAGTTTGTCATAAAATAGATGAAGAGTACTATATAGCACAGAACGGAGAAGAAATCGCCAATCTCTGGGAGTTGCGAAAAAAAGGTGTTGGTTTGTTAGGAAATAACCCCGGAGAACGCAAACCGATTCCTTTTATTGAAGATACTGCTGTTCCCCCATCTCAACTAGCTAATTATATTCGCGAATTGAAAGGTTTACTAACCGAATATCAGCTAGATTATGCCATGTTCGGTCATGTGGATGTGGGATGTTTACACGTTCGACCCGCTTTAGATATGAAAGCACTAAAAGATGAAGCATTAATTCGAGAATTATCGGATAAAGTGGTGGCGTTGGTGCAGAAATATGGCGGCGTGATGTGGGGAGAACATGGGAAAGGTTTTCGCAGCGAATATACTCCCGTTTTCTTTGGAGAAGAACTATATCAAGATTTGCGAAAAATTAAGGCAGCTTTCGATCCTGAAAATAAGTTAAATCCGGGAAAAATCGTGACTCCTTTTGATAGTTCGGCAGAAGTTTTTCGAGTCGAAGCGCCTTTACGGGGACATTTCGATCGACAAGTTCCTGCTACGGTAAGAAACGAGTATGAAGGTGCGTTTAGTTGCAATGGAAATGGCGCTTGTTTTAATTTCGACCCGGATAGCGTCATGTGTCCCTCTTCTAAGGTAACAGGCGATCGCATTCATTCCCCCAAAGGTCGCGCCACTTTACTCAGGGAATGGTTGCGCCAATTGGAAATCGCGAAAGTTGATGAATTAAAAAAACCCGGCTTTTTCCCGACCAGAATTTGGCATACTATCAGTAAATTAAGGGGAAAATACGACTATTCCCATGAAGTTTTTGAAGGAATGCACGGTTGTCTATCTTGTAAAGCTTGTGCAACTCAATGTCCGATTCATGTCGATGTTCCAGACTTGAAAGCAAAATTTTTGGCACTTTACTATACTCGATATATCAGACACCCACGAGATTATTTTATTGCTAATATCGAAACTCTTGCTAGTTGGCAATCTTTTGTACCTTTTTTGTTTAATCGCATCACTGAAAATCCAGTTATTCAATGGTCGATCGCAAAATTTCTCGGTTTGGTCGATCCCCCTGTACTGAGTGAGTTTACTGTTAAACAAGGATTAGCAGAAAGACAACCACCAAAATTTGATTTAGATCGATTATCTAATCTCAATGAAACGGAACGAAAAAATAGCGTAATTTTTTTACAAGATGCCTTTACCAGTTTTTATGAAACTCAATTATTTCTAGATACTTATGACTTTCTAGTTAAACTGGGTTATACGGTTTACGTACCGCCTTTTTTTGCTAGCGGTAAACCGTTGCACGTTAAAGGTTTTATTGGCCAATTTCAAGCGATCGCCCAAAAAAATGTTCGGTATTTAAATCAACTAGAAAAGATAGAAATTCCCATTGTAGGCATCGAACCGAGTATCGTTATAACTTATCGAGATGAGTATAGTAAAACTGCCAATTTAACAGCAAGTTATACCACAGTTATGCTGTTGCAAGAATTTTTGGTAACTCAACTCGATCGCCTACCGCAAATTAACACTTACGAATCTTATTATTTATTCGGCCACTGTACGGAAAAAACTGCCGCCTTAGCATCACAACTGCAATGGCAGCAAGTTTTTACCGCAATGGGAATTCCTTTAAAATTAGTGGCTACGGGTTGCTGTGGGATGGCGGGAATTTACGGACACGAAGCCGAACATTATGATGAATCTAAAGGAGTTTATCAAATGAGTTGGGGAAAACATATTTCATCGAATTTTTCAGAAAGAAAACAGATTTTAGCTACTGGTTATTCTTGCCGTTCTCAAGTTCAAAGATTTGATAATTTCTTACCTTTGCATCCAGTGCAAGCTTTGATGAAATATATTTAGGACTTTGTATTATTAACTTAAAGGGTTAGGATGCAATTTATATTTTTATTTTAAATTAATCCAAGTTGCTAGTTATAAATTTTTTCCTATTCTCCCCTTCTGCAAGTGTTTCAAAGTTGAGATACTCCCAACCCTCCTTGATAAGGGGGGTTCAGAAAAATCCATAGTTGTAACTATACTCAGATCTTGCACCAAAACTAAAAACCGGGTTTCTTGCCAATAACTAAACCTGAAAGCCTAGATTTTTCGTGAAGAAACCCGGTTTTTCAAGTCTTGTTGAGAGTGGTGCAAGATCTCAGTATAGCGATCCTAAATGAATTGCGAACAACTAAACCCCTCCCAACCCTCCCCTTACCAAGGGCAGGGCTAGGGTGGGGTTAATTACTTAAATATGATCGCTATAGCAACTTGCGTTATTAATTAAATAAATATAAAAGCCTATCTGTGTGAGCAGATAAGCTTTCATGTGTTGATAAGTTTTAGTTAGTTAGTTATAGAAGTTCGATATCTCTTTAACCTGTTTTTATTATGGCAAGATTATGGATGAGTTTGCTATGTCGCTAGGTTGATTTGCTGCCACTCCTAAAGGAGGAGATTTCTAGATCGGATTATATGATTACTAATCAAAAAGATGGATTTCTCAGGTTTTGTTGCGCGAATTTCAGCAGAATTACTTAAATTCCTAGTCCGATCGGCCAATTGGCGAAAATTTTTTAAGTATTTTTACTAAACTTGAGTATGACATTGTATATATCACTGAGGAGATACATAGCTGTTGATACAGCTAGATATACTTCAAAAACCCTTTATATTAGGGTGACTTTTGCACTCTTATTACCTTTTTAATGTAAAAATGTTGATTCTTCTCCTAAAAAGGGTAGTTTAAATTTGTAAAGCAGGGTACTATTAATACGGTATTTACCATCGTCTGAATATGGAATAGCTAACTAGGGAATGACATAAATTAGGTTGCAGTAGCCCTAGATTTTTGCGACGAAGGTTTACCCTCCTCAAGCCTCGTGCTTTGAAATCAACAACAAGCAGTTAAAAATTTATGAACGAAGGAGGAAACGGCAATGAATACCAAAACTGCATTTGTCAGTGTCTCTACCGACCCAGCTTTAACAGGGCCAAATTTATATCCTTGGGATTTTGGGACTGCGGTAGCTGAGTTGCAAGAACTCTTAAGGGCGCATGGGTTTGTCCTTAAAGTAGATGGAGACTTTGGTAGCATGACGGAAGCTGCTGTCAAGGCATTCCAACGTCAACAAGGATTGAGAATTGATGGTGTTGTAGGTGTCAAGACTTGGGCGGCTTTAAAGTCAACAGTTCAGTCTGGAACTCGGATTTTGAGGGAAGGGCGGACTGGTGCAGATGTATATGAAATGCAAGGTTTGTTAAGAGTTTACGGCTATCAAGTTCCACGAGATGGCATTTTTGATATTCGCACTAAGCAAGCAGTAATTGCTTTTCAAGAAAAACATAAATTAAAACCTGACGGTATAGTAGATTCGATAAGTTGGACGGTATTGCGAGGTGGTTCTCCCCTACCAACACCTCCTCAACAGACGGGCTGGTTTTTCAATTTCCGTAAATGGTGGTGAATTCACCATTGCAAGCTTAAAAAATCGCTTGCACAGATGAGTTTTTCACAACTTACGCATCATTTTTATGTTAATGGTCTGCCGTTTTCTCCGACGGCAGATTTTTAGCTAGATTGTTGAGCGCTATTTCACAAATTATTATAGCGATCCTAAATGAATTGCCAACAACTAAACCCCACCCTAGCCCTCCCCTTGGTAAGGGGAGGGCTAGGGTGGGGTTGATTATTTAAATGGGATCGCTACATACTCAGTTGCTTTTAAAATTTTGCGATCGATTAAAAATCAAATGTTAGAAACCCTATGTATGTAGAAAAGCGCTTTGTCAATGGTTCGTAGTTGAATAGACATCTCCAAAAATTAACGGTGCGTTAGCGGGAACCCTTGTAGAGCTGTTTTATGAAACGTCTCTACTTCCTGAATTTTTACCTAAAAAATTAAAAAATCCTAAATTTCCAGATTTGTAAATAGATTGAGACTGCTGGATTCTTTATTAAAAATTAAGTTTATTTACTCTTTATAAGAATTTTTTAAATAAAATTGACCCATGACAAAATCAGCACTTAAATAAAATAGTATATGCCGTGACTCTCGGACAAATAACTTTAATTATCATGATTTTAGAGCGCCAGGGTTCTCGTAACCAATCATCTGATATCCGTTGGTATCAATATTTTATGATAGGGTCTGGGTTATGGGATTTTCTGAATAGAATCTTCCGGATTTTTCCACAAAAACCGCCCGTAAAATCCACACCCGATCCCAAACCAATGCCAAACAACACCATCCCAACACCTCCATCAGAGGAAGTTATCGCGACAAACGATCGCGATCGCCTACCTTTATATTCGCCAGAACAGATCGACTTAGAAAAATTCAATGCTTTAAAAAGCCCAGACGATCGAGATGGCAAACCCATCAAGAATATGAGGCAGTTATTTAATAAAGAAGTCATTTTAGATGACGAAACCACTCTGAACGTTGAAACCATTAAAATACCTGGATTTATGGGAATTTCCGATGAGTTGGAAGTTACCGATCCCAAAGATAAAATTGTTTCTGCCCATGAAGATATGGTCAAATATCTTCAAGAATACGGTTTATTGATTTGCACTTACCAGTACAACAAAGACCAATACGGTACGCCAATCGATTTGCGATCGCCTTGGTCACCTGACGATAACTGGCTATTTATGGAAACCTTCTTAAAAAATGAAGGACACCATGCAGGCGCGATCGTACCTGCCCGCAGATTAGATAAAAATAACTATCAACTAATCGACTCATTTGCCAGCTTCAACGAACCAGACGAATATCACAATGGAATGTTTGGTGCGGAAGGCTTTGTGGCAGTTGCACAACGCCTGGTTTTTCCCGAATTCGTCACCAAAGAACAAGCGCGAGGTTACACAAATACCATCATTAACTGGATGGCATTGTTAAATCCTTTCGCTCAATTTGCCGATAACGACTTTAATGGCGGAGATCCGACTCGCGTTGTCGATCGCGATGCCCTCCAAGAATTACTAAAAAATGGATTGCGTGCTAGCATAGGCTTCCCCGAAGCACTAGAATTTTTCAACAAATCCGAGAACAAACTTTATTGTGCGGAATTCATGTTCGTTACTCTCAACGCCGCCGTTTATCCATTTAACAAAGCAACCATTACCGAATTACTGGACGGAGATTCAGACTTAGCAACCGAAGTATTGGCTTTAAGAAATAAACAAAACAGCCGGAAAGTGAACTTTCTGAGCGAACAAACCACCAATCCAGAATTTAAAGCCATGAATATCCCCATGCCGATCGTACCGGAAGACTTACCTCCTCTCGACGTACTGATGACTAATAACGGACAAACTATCGATCCGAAAAGTATTCCCTTCCCTCCCTTCCAACTATCTCATTTAATTCGTCGCGCTTTTCGCACCCTACTTCCCCGCCATCAATATCCAGATGTCAAAGTAGCACGAGCACAAGCTCGACTGTTCAGTTGGATGGAACCTTTATTTATCAAACAATTACGTTTGGATGAAGTTCCAGCAGACGATCCGAAAGTAGTAGGATTGCGCGACTTTATGAACGTTGTCAAGCAACAGCTTGCCGCACCGACTACTGACTATACAGAATTCGACAAAAAAATCGATCTCTTAATGCAAAAAGCCGATGAAATGTTAGTAGGCGCTGGTGATTTAATCTATTTCATTCCACCCAGAATTTACGTAGATTTGGGGCAAAATGATGGAGATAATAATTTGCCCAAAGGTTGGGGTTTCAGCTTAGAAACTATCGGTGCGCTGATTTCTCGTAGCGTTATCAATAGTTAGCTGTAGGTGATTTAACTCAAGTTGCTAGTTAAAACCGATCCCCCCTAGCCCCCCTTTTTAAGGGGGGAACCGGAGTTCAAAGTTCCCCTTTTTTCTAGCGTTGGCGATAGCCTGCCGTCAGGCATAGCGGCGCGTATAGCCTATCGGCATGGCTTCGCTAAAGCGCTCAGGATACGAGGGGGATCTAAAACGTCTAACCTCATAACTAGCAACTTAAGTGATTTACCAACACCTTAGAAACCAGGTTTATTCAATAAATCTGGTTTGTAGTGAGGACTTTAGTCCGCGTAGGCGGACTTTGTTTGTGTAGTCGCGGTTTACAACCGCCGAGCCTAGAGAGAGGTGTTTAACCCGGATTTGGTATAAAACTCAAACCAAAGCACTATCATGAACTATCTTGCCGTAGTTGAGTTTGATCGTGCGATCGGCTAAATCAAAATATTGGTCATCGTGACTAATTACTAACACCGTTTTACCCCGTTCCCTCAGCTTAGGTAAAAACTGAGTATAGAAAATTTCCTTGAAAATCGGGTCTTGATCCGCCGCCCATTCATCGAATAAATAAATCGGTCTATCTTCCAAATAAGCAGTTAACAAAGCCAGTCTTTTGCGCTGTCCTTGGGAAAGTGCAGTTGTCGAAAGCCTTCCCCCTTCAACTTTCACTTTTCGGTCAAGTTGCAACTGCTTTAAATAATGTTGGGCTTCCCGATCTAACTCTTTTCCTTCAAATCCCAAAAGCCGATCGAACAAATAAAAATCCGAAAAAACTACTGAAAAATGCTGGCGATACCACTCGCGATTTTGTCGATCGATCGGTTGTCCGTCAAAGTAAATTTCTCCCGTTTCCGGAGTGTAAAGTCCGGTAATCAACTTAGCTAAAGTAGATTTACCGCTACCATTTCCACCAATAATAAATATCAGTTCTCCCGGTGAAAATCGCAAGTTAATCGGGCCAAGAGTAAAGTTAACGTCTTCGCGATCGCTGCCATAAGTATGAGTGACGCCTTTCATTTCTAAATAACGCCAGGAAGTGTGAATTTTTTCCTCTGGCGATTTAGGACTAAGCGAAGATGATTGCGTTGATGTTTCCGCTCGATTTGCTAAAGATAACCCAAGCATTTCAATTTTTTGCAAAGCCACACCCGCCTTACTTAATAGAGGCAGTTTGTTCATAATGCTCTCCATCGGTGCGATCAAATAAGTGAAAGTCAGCACGTAAGCAGAGAGAGTAGGCTGGTTAATTTGCATTAAATTGGGAAGCACGAATAAAACAGCACCGATCGCAAAAAAGAAAATCATCTTCCCCCAGCTAGCATTAATCGCAAATAGGGTTAAACCGCCTACATTGTGATGGCGAAACAAAGCAGCCGTTGGTTCTAAATCTTCTTTTAAAAAATCTTGACGCCTTTGATAATGCAGCTTTAATTCTTTGATACCTTCCGAGATCGTGCGAAACTGGTTAAACAGCAAGTCTTGTTCTTCACGAGCAAGAGTTAACAATTTTCTGGCTCTTTTCATGAACAAATTAGAACTACCCAAAGCAATGACTAACAAAACTAAAATCATTGCCAATACTTGCCAAGAAAGCCAAGTAACGTATACCAAACACCCGGCGACGATGGCAAGATTAATACAGAGGAAAGGAACGATAAAAACAGCATTAGAAATTGCTTGCACGTCCTCTGTCAGGGTTGCTAATAGTCGAGGCGTGCCTAGTTGTTCCAAATGATTTAATTCGGACGAGAGAATTTGACGACTCAGGCGCATTTGCATTTTAAATACCGCATCCTGAGATAAGCGAATCAGCACCACCTGAGAAATGATACTGGTAAGCAGTGCTACCAACGCTAGCCCGACAAAACCCCAAGCCAGTACCGTGTATGAAGAAGCAGTACTGTTACCGAAGGCGTGGGTAATCAAGGCTATCAAGCCCGCGCTACTGCTACCGCTCAAAAATCCGGTGACGATCGCTACAGCCACCATTTTCCAGGACGAATGAAGGAGAAAGTAAATTAGATTCATGTTGATTAGCTTAGTGCGTCCAGGAGTAGCTTATGAAACAGGTACGGGAAACATTAGATATGCACTTACCGAGTTTTTCGATCGTATTAGAGACAGAAAACTTAGCAAATGCCGATCTCAAAGGTTTATCCAAGTCTTTGGCTTCGCTGGCAAATCAAGACTTGTCACTGACTAATGCCAACGAGGTTTTGCTGCTGGATAGCGGCGATACGCCTCCCGACTTGCTAAACTGCCTGTGCCAGCAATATCCTTGGATTAAAGTACACCAAATCCAGTTATCCGCAGGCTACTACCAGGCAAAGATGCTAGGGGCTCAGATCGCTACTGGGGAAATAGTAGTTTACTCTGATTCTGATTGCATCTACCAAAGCAACTGGTTGAGAAATATTCTCACTCCATTTACCCAAAGTGATGATATCAAAATCGTAGCCGGAGAAACTAGGACGCGGGGTAAAGGCCCTTACGGTACGGCAATGGCACTCACCTACATTTTTCCCCAATACTCCGGTGAAGAAGGTTTAGTAAAAACATCTCAATATTTTCTCAACAATGTTGCCTTCCAACGAGATTTTTTATTACGCCAACCAATTCCTGCCGAACTGCCTCTTTATCGTGGTAACTGCGTGATTCATGCCTGCAACCTGCTTCACCAGGGTTACACCATTTGGCAACAACCACAGGCTAAGGCAACTCACGCACCACCTAATGGTTTATCTCACTTCTTCTGGCGTTTTTTACTCATGGGTCACGATTATTATTGGCAGAAATACTTGTTAGCAAAAGCTAATAATTTTTCTGTTAATCCTGCTAGTTTTCCTACTAAATATAAATCAATTTCAGCTAATTCTTTCCATAAGAAATTACCCGATGAATTTATGTTTGGACTCAAAGGAAAAATAAAAATTTTCTTCGAGCGGTTTCAAGGTATGTTAGCAGAAAACCCACTTAATTTAATTTATTTACCTTTGGCTGTTCCTATAGTAATTGCTGCCATGACTTTGATTGCGATCGGTTATATTATCACTCTCTTCAAACCCCATTACTTACTAAAGGTTTATGAAGAAATTTTGGGCGAAGCTTAGCATTTTATGTTGAAGTCTGAAGGAGAAAGGACGAAAGGTAAAGGCAGAAGTCTGAAGTCAAAACAGAGTTCTTTTAACTTCATCCTTCATCCTTCATCCTTTCTTTAGCCCCTCTTTCAACAAACCATCTCCTTCTACTTGTAACCATCGTCCGCGCCAATATACTTGCTGTCCGTATGCGCCTCTAGCCCAAATAATTAAACTGAGCAAATCTCGCAAAGGTACTGCCCATAGCCAGGGTAATAGTTTAGGACAATTCATAATAGAAAGGGCAACTAAAACTTGGATGTAGCGGATGATGTAAGTGATGAGAGTAAGTGCGATCGCCCATCCAGCAAATCCCGACAACAACAGTAAAGGAATACAGAAAACCGTACCGTAGCAAAACACCATAGTGTAATATATGGGGCCGCGATTAAAACGGATCGTTCTCGCCCAACGCAACTCCCGCCGAAAAACCTCCCCGATACTCTCACCTCCCGTATCGGAATCCAGCACGTAGCGGGAAAGTTCCACTCGATACCCAGCCATTGCTGCCCTTTTGCCAAGGTTATAATCTGACCCGATTCGGTTGAGATGCAAGCCGCCATAGTCTGCTAAAGTCGATCTGCGGGTGGCGATCGTAACGCCGATCGCAAATCGCACGCCCCCATCCATTGCCCGCGCGATCGAAGCACTGGGAATAAAATCAAAGCAACGACCGAAAGAAGCTAAAGCCGCACCCAAAGACTCCGGATTTCGTCCCACGTATGCACAAGTAACCATGCCAACTTCTTTGTCACTTAAAGGCGCAGTGACAGTACGAATATAATCAGCATTTACCCGAATATCGCTATCGGCAAAAATAATAACTTCGTGCTTCGCCTCCTCTAACAGATAACTCAGGTTGCTATCCTTATGATTGATGCCGCGAGGTTCTAAGCCGACAAAAAGCCGCGCCCGGTCGGAAAATTTCGCCACCAATTCCTTAAGAACGGGAACGGCGGGATCGTCGAAGTCTTTTACCCCAAACAGCACTTCATATTCTTGATAATTCTGGGTGCACAACGATGACCAATTTTCCCACGCCCCCGCATCTACACCGCACACCGGTACTAAAATCGATACTGGTGCATCGTTCGGATCTGTAATTTGGGGAGTCGATGCAAAGAATTGACGGGTGAATAAAATACAAGCAAGATAAAAGACGATCGAACCACTAATCAAAATAACTAGCAGGGTCTCTAAAGCAATCATCATCAAACACCAACCGATCGCAAATTCACAGCTTAGATAAGAGAGAAGCGTTAAGGCTATACCGTACCACCTTCCGGCCAAAATAGTTAAACTTAAGAAACATTAAGTAAACACGAGTCTGTCTTTTCAACCATACGACCAGGGTAGATAGAGAACTGTTACTATGATCGAACTCTTAGCCGCGCTCTCTGCTGCTGCTGCGGTGGGAATGGGGAGAATTGCCCTACCCCTACTCTTAATCGGACTGTTGCAGGGAGAAAATCTTTGGTCTCGCGTACCGTTTCTTTCTCTGATCCCTCCACAGGTAGTGGTGGGAGTCCTCACCAGTTGGTCTTTATTTGAACTGTTTGCCTCGAAAAAACTATTGGGACAGCGAGTGCTGCAAATTATCCATCTTTTATGCAGTCCAATTGTCGGATCGATTATGGGAGTTGCGATCGCCGAAGCTGCTGACGCCTCTGGGTGGTTAATTATTTTAATTAGTATAGTTGGTGGTTTGTTGGCTCTAGTACTCCAACTGGTCCAAGTTGGTTGGTTTTTTCGGCTGCGGGGTCTACCCTTATGGGCTGTTTTTGTCCAGGATGCTTTATGCGTAGTACTGGTTTTATTAGCTTTGGATGCCCCCAGACAAGGAGGCTTAATTGCCATGATCCTTTTATGGTTGGCAATTCGCAGTTCGAGTGAGTGGTATCGCTGGTATAAACAAAAAAAGCTAGCCCCGCGACAGGAGCCTAATTGAGGGGCTAGGGGCTAGGAGATGGGGGGATGGGGAGAAGGGGAGAAGGGGAGATGGAAAAAAAGTTTATTGTTATCCTTCAGACTTCAGACATCATCCAGTTAATCCTGAAATCCTGAAAATCCCGATCCTGACTTCATCCTTCGTCACAGTAATCCAACGAAGTGTAGAGGGCCATGACCGCTGATCAGTTCGATTAACAAGGCTATCAAACCGATCATTGCTACGCGCCCGTTCCAAACTTCTGCTGAGGTAGTTAAGCCCCATTCCCAATTCTCTTGGGGATACATCTTCACTTTCTTCTTCAGTTGAGTTACTTCAGAAAGCTGTACTTTGGGGGATTTGAGGGCATCAACTACTAAATCTGCTAATGCTTCAATAAATACGGGATGGGTATTGAGGGCGGGGACGCGACGGAAGTTATGAATGCCTGCTTCTTCTGCGATTTCCCGGTACTCGATATCGATTTCTTCTAAGGTTTCGATATGTTCGGAAACAAAGCTGATGGGTACGACGAGGAGATCCTTAACTTCTTGGGCAGCTAGTTCTTTAATGGCGTCTTCAGTGTAAGGTTTGAGCCATTCCACCGGGCCAACCCGACTTTGATAAGCTAGAACGTGAGAGTTAGGACGATTCAGCGTCTTCATAATCAAGGCAGTGCATTCCTCGATTTCTTTTTGGTAAGGATCGCCTGCTTCTTCTACGTAGCTGACGGGGACGCCGTGGGCGCTAAAGAAAATCGTCACTTCATTGGGGTTAGAAAACTGGTCTAGTTCCCGGGCAATTAAGTCTGCCATTGCTTGCAGATATCTCGGTTCTTGATACCAGGAACGAATTACGGTGTAGTCAACGCGATCGAGTACAACGTCTTCTTGCCAAATTTTTTCTAGCAATCGGAAACTGGAACCGCTAGTGCTGATGGAGAATTGGGGATACAAAGGGAGGATGACCAGACGATCGATCCGATCGCGTTTTATCCTTGCGATCGCTTCTTCCGTAAAGGGATGCCAGTAACGCATACCTATATATATGCCTGCTGGTTCTCCTTTCCGCTCTAATTCTGCTTTTAATGCTTCTCCTTGCGCTTCTGTAATCCGCCGTAAGGGAGATCCGCCTCCGATTTGGCGATAATTTTCTTGGGATTTCCTGGCTCGCATTGTAGAGATTAGCCATGCCAGGGGTTTTTGTAACCAGGGAAAGGGCAGGCGAATGATTTCTGGATCGGAAAATAAATTAAATAGAAACGGACGGACATCTTCTAATTGATCTGGCCCGCCCAAATTTAGTAATAAAACCCCAGTACGCCCCATAGCTGTAACAGTTTTCCCAATTTTTTTCATATTCTGTTTAGATTTTATCCTATCACTTCACCCGACTTCGCCACATTTCTCTAAAGACTAATTCTGCCAATTTCCGACAAGTTGCATTTCGAGCGTCTGATAGCGCCCTACCCTTAATTTTTCGATTATTAGTAAAAGCTCGATCGATGAAATAGGCACGAAGTTCTTTACACACGGGTGTGTCCGGGCAACTATCTCTTACATTTGTTTGCGGCGAACCTTCTGATGAGAAAGATTTTTCTAGTCCTTTCTCAATCCGATAGTTGACGTAAGTCCATAAAATCGATCGAAGCTCAGACGATCCTGTATTTTTTGCAGCACGACCTGAAGACTTCCCGGACGATCGCTCAATTTTACCTACGCCTAACGCTTGCCGAAATCTGCGAAGCGCTCGGTTTCTGGGTAATGCCAGGTAATCAGCAAAAGGATAAATTCTCACCAGTAACCAGGCTCGTTCGCGATCGCCAAAAGCGAAACTGTCAAAGATTTTGTGGTACTCACCAAACATCTCATTTCTCACCAGCGGTAAAAGTTCGCGTTCAACCATAGCTTCTGATACATGGTGCGAGCAAATCAGTTTGGCGTATTGGCGAGTTAGGTCTGAAAATCCAGTTCCCTCTCCTTTTTCGATCGCATTACGGTACTGGTTTTCAAATCGGGCGACGACTCTGGGTGTCATATTCCACTTGTCAGATTGCCAATTGGCAACCCATGCCCAAAACGCTGGCGGAATGTCTGGGTCTAGCTGTCCGTTTGGCCGACGACTATGCACGTCTGCTTTAGCAGGGTATTCAGAAGCCAACCGCTGTTTTGTATAGTTGATATCTGCCGTGCGCTTCCTGACAATGGACTTCAGATCTAAGAGCAGACGCCGTATCAGTTTTATAGTTGGGTGTCGGTCTTTAACCCAGTAGCGACGATCGTAACAGTCTTGGTAATAGATGAAGTAAAGGTGCGCTAGCAGCAAGGCATCGAAAGCATCAGATTTATTATCAGATCCGGCAAATGCTTTTCGGGTATCGCGAAGCATGGTTTGATTCGCAATCAGATATGCCAGCCCATTAGCTTCAAAACTGTTAATCCAAAATCTCGAATACGAGCCAGTCGTCTCAAGAACTATCATTGCAGGCGACATGGATTTGATGAAGTTTATGCCGTCTGCATTGCATTCAATTCGATGATGGCAATCCTTAAATTTTTTTGATTCAAAAAAATCGCGCGGTGCAATAGATAATTTCTCGCGCAAAACCACTACATCAACCCAGTAGGCGCTGATGTCCATCCCGATAATTGTTTGAACGTGCATATGGATAAAATGAAAAGGGCACCCAAAAAACCCACGAACCACTCCGGGCAAACTACCAGTCAGCCATTTCTGTTTAGGGGTCAATTGGGTATGACGCGGCAGGGGTTGGAAGCCTGCCGCATCCACTGAAATTAGCACTCGATCCACGAATATGATGGGGTTATTAACCCATTTCGTTACAGGGAGCGGTACTAACTGCGGGGGGAAAGTGAACCCGGTTCCGCGACTCTTGAGAAGAGTTTCGCCGGGTGGGTGAACCCGGCTCCTCAGGCGGTAATCACGAAAGTTTTTTGATATCAGTAATATCTTCCGATCGAATAGTTATATCTCCCACCACTGCAACGTGAGAAAACCAATGTTTAGGAATCGTGCAACGTTCTAATAGGCTATCCATTGCCATTTCTAAACTAATAGTTGGGTTGTCTTCGTTTTGCCACAACCAACGCTTTAATAAAACGCCTACTTGCTGGGAGTTCAATTCATTTACGCGGACTTCGTAGGCAGGAATGTTATCAGGCCCCGCTAAGATGCCAAACGTTCCATAGATGGGAACGCCGTCTTTGAAGAAAGGGGCGTAAGGTTTCCAGGGGCCACATTGCGTTTTGAAAAAAGCTTTGTTCATCTTGGTATGTGGGCTATAACGTTACTTAAAACGTGAATTGCTAATTCCAGTTTCTCGTTATCCGTTAGCTGGTTGAGTTCGTCCATGTCCGGATCGGCGTCTGGGTTAACGGTGTCGAGTTTCAACATTAATTGTGTTGATTCGCCAGTATAAATCAGTTCCTCGTCTACGATTGATTTGAGCAACGAGCTAACAAAATTCAATTGCTGATAGTAATTGGCGGTATAAATATTTTGCAGAATGTAAGGTTTAATCATCGAATTAAAAAATTATCAATCAAATCAGATCCGTAAACATCAACAACTGGATAAGCGTCACCTAGTCGTCGAAACGCTTTATTGAGAATATTGGCAGATTCTCCACCGAACACAAGACATTCTAAAATTTGCACGTCCGAACCCAATGCCGTGATTTTGAAGTATTCGGGTGTGTTGATTTTAATTTTCGTACCAACAGAATAAGGTGTTTGACGGTATTCGGTACGAACGATGCTAGTCCAGGGGATGAGAATATAGTCCTGTTCTTTGTGAATAATTACTGCTTGGAGCATATGGGGCAAAGTTTGGGGTGATTGCGTCTGCGTTTGAAAGTTCGTTCTAATTGTCGGTAGTCAGCGTCGATAAAAAGTTCTGCCAATTGGAAACTTATACCGCGTTCTCTTGCTACTTCGCACAGGCGAGAACCTTGTCCTTTTCGGTGCTGTCTTAGTCGTTCGTCGATGTCGATCGTACTACCGAGATAATGTTGTGCTGGACGGTTTGGATTGATCGGACGGCTAAAGTGCAAAAGGTAGACATACATTAGGTTTTCCACCTCACGTAAAACAACGCCCAACAAATACGATGGAAGATGGTTTTAAATTCGATCGTGTCAGGTGTGGGAACGATAGACCACGCCCTAGTGAAGCTCGATCGCCGTAGCGTGTAAATTTCCGACCCACCGCAAATTAAAAGCGATTTAGGCCGAAGTAATACTTGATATCCTAAAGTTTCTAAACCTTGGATAATAGCTTTTCGTTCTTGTTTGACTAATACTTTTTCATCCATGATTGTTATTAACTGATAGGTGCTTTACAGCTAATAGAAGGAAGGGGCAAAATGCCCCAAGACCATTTACTCCTTGCTCTACCATCGCGATACGGTGGGAGGCGATCGCGATGGATTTTTGGCAGTTGTTTCTAACATTTGTTCTGATTTGGGTGGGTTGATTCGTCGCTCGAAATGACTGACCAAAAGGTCTAAATCGTTTTCCCAGTCGAGCGGATCGGAGGGGATGTCGTCATCGGATTCGGAAGCTGCGGGTTCGTTTTCTGATGAATCGGTTTCTGGATATTCATCAAAATCCATTTCCAGATACCTGCGATCGATCAGTTCTTCTAAAATTTCAGCTTCCGATTTTCCCTCCTCAAGTGCTATCCGGGATAGGCGTTGTCGATATTTGTTGGCAATAGCTATTTTCACCTTCCTTTCTTGTTGTTGTTTGGTTTCTAGTTGCAATTCGGCGTTAACTGTTTTCTGCACTAAATCGGCGGTAATAAGACCGTTATTTTTCTCGTCAGCGTTTTTGAGGACTTCTTCCCACAAATAAGATGCTGATGGTGCCTCTGGGTTGATAGCAGTAAGGTCAATATTTCCGAACTTATCTTTTGGTAAAACTTGGACAATCGGGCGAATTTGCGATTCGCAAGTTGGCAGGCGATCGAACTTTTCTTGAATTAATAAATAGGCGGTTTGAGCGGCTTGAATCAACCGCAGACAATAGTTGTAGCTTCTGCCTAGTGCGTGCCTACAGTATTCTTTGAAGTCACCGTAATCGAACCGGTATAGATTATGGTGTCGAATTCGCTGCAAGCACGCACCGACGAAAATGTATCCCAAATTATTGATTTGAATCTGACTATCCAACCAGGGGAAATTTTCCCCTAAAGTGGTGCAGTCCAGGTTGTGAAAAAATTCGCTCAACGCTTCAATTGGCGTCTGAATTTTTGGGGCTAGTTCGCTCAATATGTCTGCGGTCAAATCCATCGCTAATGCCTGAAAATCATTTTTGGTTCCCGTTGCAAGTTGGAGAGGGAAGGAAGGCATGGTTGCCCATGCCCAGCACATCAAGAGAGCCATTCATCGGGAGCGCTTCACGGTGGTGGGCGTGAAGCGGATGGAGTTAGGAGAGGATGGGGAGATGGGGAGATGGGGAGATGGGGGGATTGGGTGCGATCGCAATTTGCCAAATATGAGAATTCACGAGTGAAGTATGAGAATTCCTCCATGAACTCGTTACAAACAGCAACATTGGTGTCAAAATCATCTACCCAACCTTGGTAAGTAGTGAGCCAAAACTGAGCCGAAGCAGGGTTACTTTCCTCGTCGCGATCGCATTCGGTAACTTCCTCGTCCCCCTGTTCGATCCACCAGTACTCTTCCTCGTCAACAGTTCCCGGTTCTGGGTATCCCGGTGGAAGTTCGATATCTCGATCGCAAATCGCGACCGATAACCGATCATCATCCACCGGGAAATCTTCTCCGGCGCGATCGCATTCGGGCAGTTCTTCCACCGCCTCATCAGCATTGAGGTAGTCAGAAATCAACCAGCACTCATCCTCATCGTCGTCATCGAGGAGGTCTGGATCGGGTTCTGGTGGCGGTAAAAACTCGATCTTGATGTCGCGATCGTCATCTTGCTCGAACTCGGCCTCCATTTCTGCGATCGCAACATCAAATTCATCCAGCGGGAACAAACACATCTGCCCCTCTGGAATTAACTGCATCATCTGGGGGGGAAGGAAGCGCTCTATGCCATCATCGCAGCGAACTAGCGGCATATTGGGAGTGCGGTTGCAGGCCCTAAAATCGATAATCGTCCCTGCACGGTAAGCGGGCTTTCCGTGGAAAACGCAAACTTTATCACCTACGCTGAAGCGGGAAGCCGCAACATCAACGGGTAGGAAAGTGTCCAGATCCCAGGAGCAATCGTTATCGGTTTCAGGTAATGGAACTTCTGGTTCTTTCTTAGGGCGTAGTGGCAGAAGTTCAAACTCGCGATCGTATTCAGTGGGAAGTGATGGAACTTCTGGTTCGGGAGTTGGAAGTGATGGAACTTCTGGTTGAGGTGATGGAACTGCACGGCTGGGCGATCGCAGTGGCAGCAGTTCGTCATCACCGTCGTCATCTACGTCAGCGGCATCAGCCCAAGTGTTCTTCGGTTTGGGCGGGGTAATGTAATTATTCAAGTCAAAAAGAGTGCCGCTGGTAAAGGCAAATTTCGCATCAAGCCAACCAAGAAATAGTTGCCAACCATCATCAAATCGGCTTTCTATGTAGCGGGAGAATTGCCGAAGATGATTTTTAATTGTGCAGTACAGTTCGTCTCTAAAACAGTAATCGCCCCAGTGTTGGCGAAGGGTTTCTAGTTCGTAGCGATTGAATATCCACCCCTTGATTTCTTCTTTAAATTCTTCAGCAGTAAAGGCTTCTTTTTGCAAGTGAAAAGTTATTGCATCGATCCAAGATTGTGGTTTTCTAGCATCGCCGGCGACGTTATCTTTGGTGAGGTCGAGGGTTCCGGCTAATGCTCTGAGTTGGGGCAATTTTAATTGTTGTAGTGTTGGCATGGTAGGTTCACCAATTTAAACCGTTTGGATAAGAGTGTTGCCAGAGAGCGATAAGCGCTCGTTTTGTGGCGTTCTTTTTTATTCTCGGTAAGTGTCTAGATGGGATACCTTTGAAAGCTTTTCTCGGACATCCATACCAGTAAATGTCTAACCATTGAAGATGCCAAAGGCTTTTGTGTTTTCGGTAATGGTATGCGTGGTAGCCCAAAAGATTGCAGTAAGGAAAAGTAAGGTCTGAAGTAAGGTTTGTCATTTTTAAGAAAGTGGGGGAGGTGAGGAACCCTACCCCGAAGACTCTGTGCAACTCTGTTGTTGGTTAACTCATCAAGGTATTTGGAAATCCCATATCAATGAACGCTGATAAATAGGCAAATCCCCCTTACTAGCTGTGAATCCCTAAAACACACTTGATTAATGCGTATCCCTGTTATAGTATACGTATACGCATTAAGTCAATGCCTGCTGCAAAAAAAAAAGTTGCGTACACACATACTCATCCCTGCCTTCCTGTGTAAAGTGGTTTAAACAGTGAGATGGACAACACACATGACCAAAACGAAAAACAACAGCCCTCCTACAAGGTACGGAGAGAGAAAAGAGAGGGTGAACCTAACACTCACTCCCACAACGCTGGCGATATTGGACGATCTAGCTTCTCGGATGAACACGAGCAAAAGCGACGTGATCGAAAAGATGGCCAGGTCGATGAGCAATGCGGAACCAGCCACGAAGAATCAGATATTGGGGGAATTCTTGGCCAGTTGAGGCGATTGCAGCAGGCTCACCTGGCTTATGTGGATGCCCACGCTGAGAGGCTAAGGGCAAGGTTGGAGGAAAATCAGGAGCATCGCAGTCAAGTTTTACAAGATATGCAGCGCCTGGAGGCTATTGTCCTTGAAAGGCTGCAAGAAGAAAATCAGTAATAAAAACCAGCGACTTTTTCCCGTCGCTGGTTTTTGCGTTTGGATACCCCATTAAAACTATGGATATAGAACAAGAGGAAAAACGAACTTATTTCGCTCTAGACAGAGCGCTATCCCAACTAAAAGTTGACGTAAAAGATATTTGCCCAACAGACTCAGACATTTTGAACGTAGAACTCATGAAAGACTGGCTCGGTTGCGTCAAAATCTCGCTACGTCAAGTAGAGGACGCATTGGAAAAAGTTGAGCAGGTCAAGATTCGGAAGAGTCGTATCAAAGTATGGACTGAGGAGGACTTTAAGTGAACCCAGATGAGGAGCGCAATACTTGCACTGACTGTGATGGGACAGGTTACACAAGTGATGGTGGTAACGTTTTCCCGTGTTGGTGTGAAATTGGATGCGAAATCGCAGATCAGCAAGCAGGAATTCTAGACTTCCAGAATGCGGTCACAAAGCTTTACACCAAAGCAGACGAACTGGACTGGGCAGTGAATAACCAAATCCTATTTGATGTGAAGGTTGCGAAAACTGCTTTTGATGAGGTCAAAGATGCGATCGCAGAAGTAGAGGAGAAATTACAAACCGTCCAAGCGTGGGGGAAGTCATGACATCAGACCCTAAGCAAGCAATGCTAGATCTTGAGGCAGCGGTTGAGCATCTATTCTACGGCCCCAGCGACGATCTTTTCTGGGAAGTCTGGCGTCGAGAGAATGTCGATCTAGAAAAAGTAGCCGCCCACGTTGATAACGCCAAAGATGCGATCGCAGAAGTAGAAGAAAAATTACAAACCGTTCAAGCGTGGGAAAAATGAAAGCAACCTACTCTCACCACAGATGCCCAACCTGTAATAACCGGCTGCTTTATACCGGAATTGACGTGGATGAAGCAGTCAGAGAATACCTCTGTGAAATCTGCAATGAAGAGTACGAACAGCAGTTCGATACAGAGACAGGCCACCCCTACGGCGATATCGAACTAGTGGGAGGGGCTGTCAATCCGATCGATAAGGAAAACCTGGGTGAGAAAAACGCGATCGCCCAAAATCTCAATAACTAAAACTTATCTATTACCAACACTACAACAACCATGAAAGTACTGCAATATAAAGACTTACCATCACAAGGGATTCTGGAGTGGAACGAAATCACACCACCACCAGACAGCATTTTCCCAGAAGGCGTCCACTTCGAGACACCTGATAAGCACTGCTTCATCCGTCACGTTTGGGCTCGCAACCTACACCCAAAATTTGAAGTACTAGTAATCAGCCGCACAGAAACACCACCGGATGCCCAAAAAAGAGCAGAAATTGCATCGGGTGCGATAGCCTTCCTGCTCGGTCAGAACCCACCCGTCAAAACCTTACATCTGTCAAAGCAGCAACTAAAAAACCTTCACCAATCCAACTAACACCAATGGCTAACGAAGAAAACCCCAACCCCGTCATCATCAGACTAGTGGGTTCGGACAAACAACTCGACCTCCACATGAGCCGCGACTTCGTAGACAAAATCTGTGCGGTTCCCGGCGTCGGGCTTTTTGGCACTCGCATTTGTTTAAAAGGAAGCAATCACCGCGACTGGATCGTATTAGCTGAAGTAGTCAAAGTATGAAATGCCCGTTTTGTAAGTCAAATCACCACTACGTACTAAGTGAGATAGATTTCGGCTACCTAATTATGCGGCTAAGAAAATGTAGCAGATGCAAAAAACTTTGGAACAGCAAGGAGTCGGTATACACAGAATGACATTCGATATTTGGACAAGAGACGGCACGCTAATGATCGCAATCGACCTCAAACCGGCTAACTGGTCTGATTGTAACTGGGCTGTAAAAACCACCGCCGCGACTCCTCTACTAGAAAAAATAATCGCTTGGGTTTGCGGTGGTTGGCATTCCGTGTGCGGATACAACTACGCTTACTTTTTCTACACCAAAGAACAAGCCGAACATTTCTGTTTTCTGATGAACGCTTATTCATCAGCTACCTCTAACCCAGTTGAAGAAATACCTTTTTAATCAATATGACAGGAATCAGAATTGACGGAAGTAAAGAAGAAATAGCCGAAGCACTACGCAGGTTGCGCAGCGTTTTTTACGTCAACGACAGAGACAACTATTTTGAGAAAAAAGACAAATGGGGAAACGTCATCGAAGGTGAATTTTATTGCTACATCCGAGCTTACACCTATGACAAGGATTGCACCTTCGACATGATGGAATCCTACAAAAAAGACGTTGACGAACTAACAGAAAGACTTGCCGCAGCGCAATCAACCATTGAAAGATTGCGTCAAAAGTTAGGGGAAATACCCCAACCAAAACGCGGCGATATGGTACTCTCACCCAGACACGGAAATGGAAACCAGTAGTACAAAAAAACTATCCCCTGGCGATCGCGTTTTTCACCGATGCGAAGGATGGCAAGGAACAGTTTTATATGAATTCGACGCTGGCAGACACCTCACTGGCGAAAAAATCCACAAATGGGGAGTGAGGACGGACGGCGGAATAACAAGGCATTGCAACGCCTCCGACCTAATCTTATGTAACAAACCCAAGCGTAAGCCCGTCCAGTTGTTACATAAGATTTATGCTCCCGACACCCCAGTCTTATGTAACAAAGTGGCAGACACACCCCCCCAGTTGTTACATAAGACTATTGATGAGCCATTAGAAATCCCCATTAAAAAGGGGAGAGAAGTAGTCAAACAAGAAATATCCGGTACGACCGTTTACCGATTAGAAAAAGTCAAATGCGGTAAACCAAATTGTCACTCTTGTCCGCACGGCCCTTACTGGTACGCTTACTTTCGCAGAAATGGAAAGTTAGTATCAAAGTATGTGGGTAAAGAGCTTAAAGATGTTGTTTAACTATTTCAATCCCAAGGGCATCTCGTTCGTTTTCCTTCAATAAAATCATTAATTGCCCAGCTAATACTATTAGGGTAAGAGTTAGTGGGATTTTGTCCTTTTTTGATCGCCGCAATTACATTCATTATTGACTGGTATCTTTCTGTCGATCCAGATTGATAGTGAGCGTTTGCTACTGCCTGCAAGTCTGCGATCGCTGCATTGCGATTTCTCAAAAAGTAATGAGCTAAAGCTCGAAATTGGCGGATACCGGGTCTGCGATCGGTTCGGATCGCTTCATTGAAATCAGCCAAAGCGCCGCGATAATCGCCCACCGCACCGCGAGCGTTTGCTCGGTTAAATAGCACGTCGTTTCGACGCGGGTAACCTAGTTTAAGAGCTTGACTGTAATTTGCGATCGCACCCCGAAGGTCGTTCCGGTTCCCCCTATGCCAACGCCCTCTCGCATAGTAAGAGTTTCCGCGATAAAAATAAGCTTCGGCATATCTGGGATTGGCGGCAATCGCTCGCGTGTAAGCTGCGATCGCATTATTGAAATCGGTCACAGAGTAATTTAGACCATTGCAAAAATGAGTTGCCGCTGGAGAAATTTGCGCACTCGCAGCAGGCACGCCAAAAGCCAGCATCCCTACCAGCAACGCAGGGGTTATGAGTTTAACTTTCATCAATTAGCACAGAGTCGGAATAACTAAATAAATTTTCCGACTCATCGGGCCGATCGCGATAGCAATTGCTTCCTCTCCTTCCGCAATTGCTGCCAAACCATCTCTCTAGATAAGCCTGTCTTCTTTGCCAAACTTTTCACCAAATTAGGATGAGGCTGGTACGGTAGGAGCTTTCCATATCCGTATCGCCTACGCAAAAATCGCTTTCGCGATCGGCTGCTCATCAAGTCGTAAAGTCGATTGTCCGCCACTTAACAAATATTTACAGAGAGTTGTCAACCCCAACTAACCCAAGTGTACCAATCCGAGAACCTTAAGGTTCTTAATTTATCCCCTAGTCGAAGTCCATTACTCAAGCAAAGACGCCGCAACCACTTCCGGCTATTGCAACCACCGGGAGATGGGGCTATGTTCGGGGTATCGAACATAACCTCGGACAGATGAATTTATGGCAGACGGAAAAATCACCAATGCAGAATTAAGAGCCAAGTTAGCGACGATCGCACCCGGCATCACGGTAAGCGCGGCAACTCATCCAGATGAAGAGGATAGCTTGCTAGTGGTAGTTAATTTTTTGCGATCGCTAGAAGCCGCCCAAGTTGAACAAAATGCCGCAGCCCCGACGGGGCAGGACGTGAGTGCTATTTCAGTCGCTTACGGCGCGGAACAAACGATCGACATTAGCGGCACTCCCACCATCGCCAGACGAGCCACCCGCAGCGTCAGCAATTACGAAGTACAAACCGTTACCGCCGTTCACCCGATCCTGGTCTAATCCAGAAGGATCTAGGATTTTAGGAGCAACCTAACTTATGCCAGTTAACAGACGCAAACCAGAATGGAAGAAAATCAAACCCTTTACGGGAATTGATGTCCTATACGGATTCGAGAGTCGCACGGCCAGCGGAGATCAAGCTGAATTAGGACAAGCGAATATCGACATCGCTGCTGACTTCAACAAGTTGGTGATTTATCCGAATAATTGCCGGCCACATACCGCCACCAAGAAAGGTACAGCCGGATCTTCTAGCGGCTATATCGATGAATCGAAAATCAGCACTGCCCAGCAAGCTGGATGGAAAATCAAATGGGGATATCCACCAAGACGCCGCAGAGCCAAGGGAACGAACAAAAACATCAAAATTGATGTCAATACCATCAATTACGCATACATTAGAGCCTCTGACCCCCTCTACGATCAGCTGGCAAACTGTGGCCACGAAACTCCAGATAGCAACGATATTCTCTGGTACGGCTGCCAGTTCCCTCGCCCTCCAAAAGTTTCGGTGATTGACGCCCAAGGCAGAAGCGTATCGTCGTTTTGTCAGCCTTCCAAGGTTGATGAGGTCGTGAGCGCGGGTGGAACCCTAATCCATCCGGGAAACTACACCCAAACCCACCTTGCGAACATGGTGATTAGTGCCGCACCAGCTGCCCCATAGCCTATGAGCAGACGAATCATGACACCGGGCGATCCGGGATTTGCCGAAACACTGCTCAACCCACCCCCCGACTGGACGGAAACAGCAAGCGAGACAGGCGACGGGTGCGCGTTCGTAGAAGATTACAACACCGGACTTTTAAGACCCGCCACCCCGAAAGAGCTAGAAGAGTATATGTACGGCGGCGAAGGGTGGGACATCATCGACAGGCGAGACGAACTACTGGCCACTTATGGAATGGAATAACCTGGGAACCGTCACCCCAGTCCACACCGTTTGGATACCGTTCACCGCGACCGCCAGCAACCGAAGCATATTTCGCTTGAGCTTCGCCGCACCCAGAGGCATGGACAACATAACTTCATTCGCTTGGCTGGCATTTCGATGCACCGGGGGAGCAATTCCTCTACCTCCCTCTTTAGCCTTTCGGGTTTTCCCGGATGCGAGAGGGAGGTCAGCTGAAATCCTTTACCCTCAAGAATTGATTTCTTTGGGGTATACCAATCGCATCTTTGAAATCAAGCGCAATCGATTCGATGCAAATAATTGGGCAATCCAAATAGAGGAACTGATTCCGTAATGTGGGAATTAAAGGAAGACAATCCAAACGGGGGGAGGGGGAAAAAGAACCAGATGGAAGCGTGCGAAATTCACTATTAAAGGTGAAGCTTCCACAGTGGAAATTAACAAAGATAAAAGAGATAGCATCACTTAGAAATATCAGCTTGACCGACTTGATAAACAAAATTATCAGCGACTTTCTAAGTGCAAATACTGGAGACATCACCCAACAAAACGAGGACAAAAATGAGGGGTAAAACCCATAAGGGGTGAGACACATCGTAAACGTCGGACAGTATATTTTGGTGATGTACCTTGCCTAAAATCAAGACTTTATGAATTTTTTAGATTTGCCACTGAAATAATGAGTAGATGCAGCAGAATTGAGTAAAGAATTATTGTGATTCTTATGCTGCAACATACCGAGCAACCTACTACCACCATCACCGAACAACCATCGCCTGCTATGCTGCCAAACTTTTTCGCTTGGGGAGAAATCATCGGAATTATCCTAATAGCCGGGGCAGTATTGGCCAAAGATTTCATCAATAGAAGAGACAAAACACAACAGAAGCAAGAGGAATCAGAAGATGAATTAATCGACTTCCTCAAAGGCGAAATAGCCAAAAGAGACGACATTATCGCCAGATTGCAAAATCAAATCATCATTACCCAAAAAGCGCTAGATTTTAGCGGCGAATTCGCGCCACCAGTGTCCAAGGAAAGAGTCATGGAGGTCAACAATAACAATGACAATTCCCACGTATACAATCGAGAGAATAGTTAACTTTTGCCGTCGAAAAGGCTATAAACTCGACACCAATAAAGGCGAGGTAAACATTCTCTACGTCGAGGGGATGGACACTAATGGCATCCTCAACAATGACGAGCCGAATCAATTCAATGATGTCCGCTTGGTGCTAGATTTTCAGCTTAAATTATTGGGCTGTTGGAGCGCAACAACGGAGCCCGGACGCTGGTACACCCAGCGCCCGATGAACCCGAAAGGAGCCGCCCGGATAGCCTTCGGTCAGTACGAATCGTGGCAAGTAGGCACTCACGGTAACTCGGAACCGCACGAAGCGCTCGTTCAAGTCGCACCCGTCGCCGTCTATCGCGACAAAAATAAAGATATGCTGCGGACGGGTGACGATCTCGAATGGGGACTATTCGGAATAAACCAGCATTGGGGATACGATCAACCCCCTGGCGATATCGGTCTAGCTAGCGCCGGGTGCTGCGTGGGAAGGTTGCGCCAGGGGCACAGAAATTTTATGCAACTGATAAAAACAGATGTTCGGTACGATCCAGCCCTTCCACAAAATAAACGCCACATTTTTTCCACCATCATCATTCCAGGCGATCAACTATGACAAACTTTGTAGAAAACTACATTCAAGCGCCAGTTCTTTCTATTCAATGCTCCGATATCTTGAAAACAAGAATAACGATCGCAACGGCGGTAGCGAAAGTACTAGACGCAAACGCAAGTAGGATAAAACTTCTCATTACGAATTTATCTACCACATCAAATTTGTTATTCTGTTTAGACAAATTGGCAACCCCAGTGCCGGCAAGTAATCTTTGTCTAAATCTCAGACCCAACGAATCGAAATTTGTCGAACAGGGGCAATATACTGGTGCTGGCTTAAATCTTTTCGCAGGCGGATTCGCTGGTGAAATACTCGTTTGGCAGTGGATATTGTAAAAAATGACTTATTTTGAAGAGTACAGCAGTACGCAAGGAAGCAATGCAAGCGCGATAAGTGCCAAAGTAGAAACTATCCCCTATAGTATTTCTTCTTTGCAGTCTGCTGCTTACTTGAGAGCGGTAAACCTAGCATTTTTCTACAAGATAGAAGCCGCTCATGCAATGAGAATCAGATGTTACAATTCCGCATCTGCGATGAATACCGACAAATCGCGACCCAGCTATCAAAAACCGAGAACGTGGGGATACAACAGTCATGGATGTATTTTCGATTGCGTTTTAGGAGTGAATTCTTCTCCTTTATTTTTAAATTTCGCTCCAACTCCTATATTTGTTGGCAACTCTTTTAATATTTTAGTTGAAAATCTTTTGACAACCAATATTGAAGGAGTTTGTAATTTATATTATTTCGGATAATATTTATGCCAGTAGCTCTCACTCAAGAAACGATTACTCAACAATGGACGGCGGCTTTACTAAGAGCAGCTATCACTACTAAAATTATTGCAATGGGAGGATGGACTCAAGAAGCAGGAACATCAGGGAATGAATTGCATTTTTCTATCGACGCCCCACTAACGTCAGCCCCGAAAGATAGAGCTTATTTGAGAATGTCCGTTGAAAATAGCACTACAACTAACATCAAAATCCAGGCTTGGGGAGGGGACGGTTATAGCGCCAATACGCTTCAAAATCAATGGCCTATTTTTAGTGATAGCCTTGGGAATTCGGCCAATATAGCATACGGCTCTGGTGAAAATTTCCCAATTAAAATATGTACGTTCAAAAGCGCCGAAATTGCTTTGATATCTGGGGTAAAGGCTGATAGCAATCAAGGGCTTTTTAACGTGGGGTTTTTCTTCCCAATGACGAAAGCGGACTGGTGGGATAACAATTCTGTTTTCGGCTTCACTCCAAACGATTCAATTTGCAGCAAACTGCGATCGCCTCTGATCGTTCCTTTTCACAATAATTATTCTGATGTAAATATCGGAATAGACCAAGGCCCGACTAATATCAATATCGGAGGGGGGAGGGATTTACACAAGCGCTTGATTCTCAACCAATCACAGGGCAACCGCAATACCATCGGGCAAACCAGCGCTGATTTTGGCATTTTGGGCGCTGGCGGTTTATCTCCATTATCGCAAACGCAAATTGATGGAGAAACTTGGGTTAATCTAAACAGTTCTTGTTCGGTGGCGATCAGAATATTATGATTGTTAGCAACGGCGATATAAACATTAAAACTAAAGTGGCAACAGCCCTATCTACGCCGATCGAAGCTCCAAATACAAAATGGGATACTTGGGACGTGCGAGTTTTTTGGGGTAAGCCGAAAATCTCGACCCAATCTTATCCACCGAATTATATGCCGATCGCGGGATACTTATTTCCTCACGGTCAGATTTGGCCTTAGCGAAACCCAGTAAAACCATCAGGCTCCTGTTCTCCATAAAGCCGCACCTTAATCACCGTATCGAAAACCCGATCTTCGGGATTATCCATTCGATACTTGCCCCGCCGATCGCGTCTTTCCGCGTCATCTAGGGAATTTTTCACTACAGTCAAAGTACAGTCGTGGGGAAAAAATTGTTTAGCCGCATAGCGAAACTGAGCAGAATTAGGACTTCTTTTTAAGGGAGTCCCTCCCCTCAAATCAACCCCGGAAGGCATCAGCAGCTTTAACTTTTTCGCCCTTCTTTCGCACTCTTCCTCGTTATTGCCAGACACTACCAAGTCACCGATATAAGAATCTCGTTCCCAACATTTGTAAGTAATTTGCCAGTAGGGATTTCCCCTCAAAAATTCATCCGCAGCCACCTTGACTTCTCGCCACGATAATCCGACGCGGACTTTGGGAATATTAACTTCCGAAAACTTTCCAACTTGCCCGTCTTGATGAACTAACGGCGGTTCTTTTACGGTGTTCCACCTGATTTTTAATTGCCGCACCATCGGCTTTTTCTGTAGCGAATCTTCTAGCCGTTCTCCGATGATGATTCCTACGTCTTTTTTCTCCATCAATTGATGCTGGTGTTGAATGCGCTGCACTTCCTCTTGTACGAATTCTTGCGGCCCCGTCACGATATATTTGTCGCGCTCCAGTCGCTTATCGGGTTGTACGACGATCGTTTTTTCAGGCCCTCGTGCATCCCTTACCGCAGACTTGGCTAGCATATACGCTGCATCCGCTTCAGCGCCTAAGATGTAGCCTGCTTCAATTACTGCTTCTACGAAGTTTTCTGTGAGATTTTCTAAAGGTTGTTGCCAGCGTTCGGGAAGCTTGTTAACAAAATCTTCCCATCTTTGTGCGAAGCTATCTGGCTTAGGTTGGGTTTTTTGAGAAAAATTATCTGAAGCTTTAGCAGGTTGGATGGATTTCATGCCAAACAACTCCATCTGCCTAGCCGTCAGCATGAAACCAAGGAAAGCATTTTTAACTTGCGCTTGCTTGATCTGAGTGAGCAGAGCTATCATCTGCCCTCTCACTTCGTCGTTTCCTTCTTCAGCTAATGCCGCAGCGACGCGAGGGGAAACTATCGGCACTCTGATATCCAAACTGCGATCGCGTCCGTCTGTCTTGATCAGTTTCGACACTCCCATCTGCACCAAGCGCACCGCACCCCAACCCAAGTAAGTACCCAAAGCACCCGCTGCTGCATTGAGAATCTGATTGTTATTTTGTTTGATCTGCTCTCTGAGGGCGTTATCCGTCTGGTTCCAGTCGAAAGTCCAAAGAGTGAAACCGACCGTAACAATAGTTGACCACAACTCAGAAAACGATCGCGGGAGAATCCGAACTATAGCAGGCCATGCAAAACCGAAAAACTTCTTGAGAGTATTGACTACCTTGCCTACAAAATTTTGTACCGCACCAGTCACGGGATTGGACGCCGTGACCGTATCTACCTGATCGACATCGATTTTGCGGATACCGTTGTTGACCGGGTTCGGAATTGGAAGGAGCGATCCGAGTATCTGGCCTCCCGTGGCAACCTGACGCAGCTTCGTGCTAGGGAGTTGCGTCGGCAATATGGTAATGGTTTGAAAAAAAGGGTTAGCCATTACTGCAATACCGCCACGACGCTATCGACATTAGAGGGTACTAAAAAATTACTTTGGCAACTCCACGCCGCGTAGAATCCAGCCGGGGTAAGGTTGCTGTAGTACTGTGCGCTACCGCTCGACGGCTCAAACCAGGAATTAATCCTCTGTCCTGCTGGTTTTGAAGCATTGTAGGCAGTTTGCGATCGCCATAATGCCAAATGAAGCTTTAAATATAGATCGTCTATGCAAGGATTGGTCAAACTATTGACCCCCTGCCCGATCAAAGCGCCTACATTTAAATAAAGCTTGCTATTAATTATTTCAAATGTTGAAGCGTCTACACTGCCATTAATCAGAACATCTTGAGCCGTAAGCATATACAATAAAGTCAACTATAGAACAATTGTACTATTAATGATCGGTAATCAAGATAAGCTCCAAGAGCCTTATGTAGAAAGCCTTTTGCTTGAGGTTCGACCATCGAACGGCACGGATTTAATCCCTATCTATTCACCCGGATGGCATCCAGCATCAGAAGATAATATGGGGCTGGAGTACGCAAGCTTTATCGATTACCTCGAAGCAACTATTTCTTTACCTTCGATCGGGCTGACTAGTTTACCGGCACTACCTGAAAGTGCAACAGCCGAAGAAGTAAAAAAAGTAATGGATCGAGTTGCCCTACTTTCCGATTACAAAACTATACAATTTTATTCGGGATACGAGGCGCAACCAGAGCAATTTATCTGCGAAATCCCCCTATTTAATCAGCCACCTTTTTATATCATCAGCTTGATGGTATTTTTCGCAGGAACGAACAATACCATCTCAACGGGAAAATCACCCAAAACTGATGCGTATGAAGTGCTGTACCTGAAGATGAAAACCCCCTTACAAGGGAATGACTACATCTCGATCCGGGGAAGCGCTATCAAAAGAAAGTCGCCCAAATTGGGTGCTTTTACAGTTTTGTATTCGCCTTCGCAAATATTCACGGTTCAACAAGAAACCACTATTTTAGCTGCCAACATTTCCCGCGAGAATGCAACAATAATCAACTACTCGAATCCAGCGCCAGGGGCGAATGTTGCAGATTATATTTTATGGATTAAATATGACAACGATACTGGCCCTGGAGTGCCGATATTACCTTTTGGAAGCGTCCACCAAATAGATGCGAATATGCCTTATCGCGGTGCGGTGAAAGGATACAGCGCTCAACCTACCCAAGTATCTGTTAGAGAAGGGGTTCGATCGATATGACGATCAATTTTCGGAAAAGCTGGATCAACAACGACACGCTGGCAAACCCAGTTTGCGATCGCTTGCTGCCAAATCACCCCTGGAACATCATGGGAACCCTACCTCACTGGTATACGAGGATGAGTTTTCCCCAGTACGGATTACCAGATTTCGATTTGCCGTTGAGGGGACTTAGGCGATCGGCCCCGGTCAACGAAGCAAACTGGCATCGCGTTACCCGCTATCGAGGTCGAATGATGTGGCGTCAATATTGGCCGATCGGTGCCCTGTTGCCAGCGCATCGCCTGTTTAGAACGGCATATTCTCCGGAAGTCGTGGGAAATAAAATTGACCCCACGCAACCTTGGGCATTTCGTTATATTGATTGAGGCTTAAAAATGGCTTGGATGAATCATGGGGGTATGGTTTTCGAGGTGAACCCATTATTTAATGGGATGTCACCTAGTACGCAAAACGATTGCGTTCCGGTAACCGTGGGAGTAGGAGAGAGCGTCCCGGTAAGAGTGCGAGTGTCAACTAGAGTTAGCGTCAGTCAAACTGTAATCCAAACGCAAAGCAACCCTGTTCTACAGCTATCAGTTCAACCCGTAACTGTTTGGGTTCCCGCCACAGCCGGCATATCTAACCCCATGCAAGTACGTGCAGGCCAATCTGTTTTGCAAGGGGATGAAGTGCCTGCGGGTGAAATCGTCCCCGAAGGCGATACCTTGCGGGAATTTGCTCGAAACTACGGAGCAGCAGCAGTTCGAGTGTGGGCAAAAGCTCAACAAAATGTCAATCAATTAGAAACTTTAGCTGAATTGGCAAAAGAGATTGCCGTTAACAATCAAGTAACCAAAGAAATAGCAGAAGAAGTAACAGAAAATGTAGTCCAAAATTTTGTGATTCGGTTGAGGGCTACAGCTACCTCTCCACAAGTTATCAGGGAAAGTTTCATCAAAGCAGGGATGACTTTTACCGAAGCAAATGATTTAGCTAATATTTCTTTCCAAGGCGATAACGCTTTTATAGAAGCACTCGAACAGACTTATAAAAAATCACCCGACATCCTAAAGCAAGCCGATGAAATTGTTCGCACTCACGCGGCTCGATTATCAACTTTAGTTTGTCCGCTAGCCGTAACTAGCAAATAAAAACAATGCAACTTCCTAACATTTGCGGACAAGCATCAAATGCGCTTTCTAATCTAATGAATTCCCCTGTTACAAAAGCATTGGGTTCATTATTAGAAGTATTGGGTGCGGCTGATGTTGCCATCCGGTTAGGGTCTGGCGGTCAAGCGGGTGTACTTGATTTACCATCGCTACTTTCTGAGACGGCTGGCATCCCCTGTTATAGCCCTGAGTTGGGTGATTTCATCTACGTAACTCCTTTGCAGTTTTGGGCTAATGGGGGAAAGTGCGATGGATTGAGAGATCCGGACAGGGAGGCGATAGAGGAAAGGATTAGGGAACGGCAAGAAAGAGCCGAATCGATCGATCGAATCCGTCAACGAATCGGTCTACCACCTGGAACTATCCAATTTCCTCCAGATACGCCCGCTAGCACTATTCAACGTCTAGAACAAGAACTCCTTAATGCTCCGAATCCTCAAAACGTTGAATTTTTAACTCCAGGCACTTTAATTGTCAAAACGAAACATAAATCCGGATACGAAACAGAAGAACACTTTTCTATCGTGCCGGGTGATGGAACCTTTATTGACATAGTTGCAGGTTGGAGCGGAATGAATCAGGCTCAGTATGTTTTTTCTGGCAACGGGCAGGGAATTCCTTACAACACAGGCGGTGGGGGCACTTTTTTTTTAAAAGGATCTTTTTATAGAAAGGGTGGCGGAATTGAGAATCCTTTGGATTCTCGAACTCAATGGCCAAATACTTCTTTATCAATAAATTGGGTATGGCCTCATGTTGATTTCATTAACGGGAATTATAATTTCATACCTTCGGCTTCTTCGCCAAGCCAATCAAACGGTATAGCCGATTCAATTCCAATCAATCCACCACCAACGCCAGATCCACCAGAGGAGACACCATGTATGGGCGGTTGTAGTTGCAGAGATATTTCTGGCGCACAGCAACAGAGATTAAATAATCTCGAAAAATTGGTCAAAGAAATTCACAAAGCTGTCGGCGCACAAAATTTTATTTCTACTTATACTTTTGCTCCAGAACAGAATATTGAAAATGCGGGTAAGAAAATTTATCAAGGTGGTTTTGGTCGGGCGGGTACGATTCAAGCTAATAATTTGATAGATGTGATGAATGGGTTGATTGCATCCGAATATTATCGTTTAGGGTTGCATCGTTTTCCGGCGAAGGTTCCCGATTCTCTCATTCCGAACCCAAACTCTTTAGCCGAAGCGGTCGATCGAGATGTCATAGATATTAGCGACCTGGCAGGCTTTCAAGAGTGGTGGTTCAAGCAATGGAATGCCTGGTCTGGCAAGTGGCCTATAGAATTTGAAGTTACAGACGATGGGAAAAAGAAACCGGTCAAACTTTGGAACCTCGAGCACGCTATAGCAGAACTGTACGCTGGCAATCTCAAAATTATTGAAGATAGCGATCAAGGCGTGCAGTGGGGGCTGAGGGCGGCAACTGAAGCAAGCAAGGCGGGTAACGCGGCGCTAAAGGCTTTACACATTCTAAATGAATTGGTCAAGCTCACGGGAGCGATCACGGGAAATGAGACGATCAAGGTTAAGACGACATTTACCCCAAACCTTGAGAGTTGGCAAGGGGCAGGGCAATCCACCGAGGAAATGTTAAAGTCTTCCGAGCAAGACTTAATTGTCACCGATATTAAGGACAATCGGACATTGATTGGGCTACTGCTGAATATTAGCTACTGGGCGCAGATCGCAGGAAAGGCCGTGTACTCAACCGTCGATACTAACCCTGCCACGGGACAGCCGGGAATGCCGGGTGATGCTATCAAGGCCGAACGGAAGAAGGATAAGCAGCGAAACAGCCAATTTGAGAAAGAGTGGGACAAGTGGAAGCGGGAAATACAACTGCCAAACAATAATGGCATCCTGACTCCGGACGCAGTGAACCCACCAACCCCGAATATTACGGAGGTGCAAAGACCGCAAACTTAGGCGATAATAGGGTTGTAGCGTCGTGGCGATATGACACGATACCGAGTCCCCTGAGTAAGGACACCCTAACCGGGCGGTAGATCGCAGGGCCTAAAGACCACAGCACCTAGCGATCGCAGTGAGGGAAGGACTCACCTACAGTATCAAAAATACGTGGAAATGATACAACCACAGGGGAGAGGTAACGGAGTAATAGGAGATACAGCAGTTAGATGTTAGCTACTTCTACGGCAAGAATGAGACAAGCTAAGAGAACCTCCCAACAAATGAGAGATGGGAGGGAATATCTTACAGCCGTAGAAATCGAAACATTACTTAATACTGCTAAGTCTGCTAGTTCTGGTGAGTTCCTCAAGTGTCGTAATTATGCTCTGATATTGCTGGCTTTCCGGCACGGGCTGAGAGTATCCGAAGCTGTGGATACAAAATGGGCATCTATTGACCTGCAATCAGCTAGATTCTGGGTAAATCGCTTAAAGGGAAGTATTTCGGGTTCTCATCCGTTGGGGAAGGATGAGGTGCGATCGCTCAAGAAATTGCGATCGCTAAATGTTCATACCCCGTGGGTCTTCACAACTTCTCAGGGTGTCCCCATCAATGAGGCTAGCGCTCGTAAGTGCGTTGAGCGCTTGGGTGTAAAGGCTAGTTTGTCGATTCCGATTCACTTTCATATGCTGCGGCACAGCTGCGGTTATGCGTTGGCTAATGCTGGGAGAGATACCCGGTTAATTCAAGATTGGCTCGGTCATCGGGATATTAAGAATACGGCTAAATATACCGCTCTGGCTCCTAATCGGTTTGAGGGGCTGTGGGAAGATTGAGAATACCTATCAGGGATTGAAACAACAAATCCTTTATAGATCTATATCTATAAAGGATTTATTTTAAATTTTTAATGATTGCAGAGAATAAAGTTTACTATCCGTGGGTTCGTTACTGATTTTAACAATATATCCTGTTAATGGATTCATTTATCAATAAGTTAAACAGATTTTTCCAAAGGTTAATTTATGGCAACTATTTTAAGAGAGTGGAGTTATCGATATCAGTGGTTATACGATGCTGTATCTGGTTTAGCTGCTTTAAGTGTGGGTGGAGAAAGTCGATTTCGTCGATTAGCTTTGCAAGGCTTGACTATTCTTCCAGAAACTAAAGTGTTAGACCTTTGTTGCGGTAGCGGACAAGCTACCCAAATTTTGGTGGAATATTCGCAAAACGTGACCGGATTGGATGCTTCTCCTCTGTCTTTGAAACGGGCGCAGCAGAACGTGCCACAAGCTGAGTACGTAGAAGCTTTTGCTGAAGATATGCCGTTTGCGGATAAAATATTCGATTTGGTGCATACCAGCGTGGCCATGCACGAAATGGAGCCAACACAATTGCGAAAGATTCTCAACGAAGTATATCGGGTGTTAAAACCGGGTGGAACGTTTGCACTGGTAGATTTTCACCCACCCACGAATCCCCTATTTTGGCCACCCATATCCTTATTCTTGTGGTTGTTTGAAACGGAAACTGCTTGGCAGTTATTGCAAACGGACTTGCTTAAGTTGTTGGAAGAGATTGGTTTTCAACAGAAAAAACAGATTTTGTATGCCGGGGGAAGTTTGCAGGTGATTCAGGTAAATAAGTAAGAATGCCAACTTTGTTATCTTCTTAGTTGGGCAACTTGTTTTTCTAGTGCTTGCACCCGCTCTTTCAGTTCGATTACCAGGTTAGCTAAATTTTGGAACATGGGGTCTTGGGATGTCCTAGTAGTTCTGGCTGGTGGTGATTGAGGTGGCGGAGTTGCTGTTGGTCTAGTTGTTTGTCTTCTAGGAAGGTTAGGACTTCTGCTGAGTTGACTGATTTGGGATTCGAGGCGGTCAATTTGCGATCGCAACTGAAAATTATCCGACTCTAATCTAGATATGCGAGATTCTAGGTAACTAGTCGATTGTGCTAGGGTCAAACCGGGAAAAATGGCGACTCCTAACATAAAAGCAAAGCAAATTACAATAATTTTTTTGAGCATTGTTTATGCTCTCAACTAAGATAACTACTATTTCGTTAACACTATTTTTAGATTAACGCAATAATTTACAAAAAAAGTAGTACCGAAGGAAGAAAAACCACTCCGGGTATTCTAAGCTATAATCAGCTATCGATATAAGAATTGAAATTTGGGCTAATAAATAATAAGTATAACTAGCTATTCCTAATGGTATAATTCTATCTAAAGCGCAAACGAGTGCTGGCAATAATTATGACACAAGAACTCATCGATTTAAGAAAAAGCAATTTGGAAGGAGATAAAATAAATACTTCATCGAGTCTAATTAGACGAAAGAAACCGAGCTTTTTACCAAATGGGTTGGGGTAAATTGCTAAAAACCCGGTTTCTGACCTTATGCAAGCTTTGGATATTTTTTATCGCAGATGAACCCAAATATGGATATAGCTTTCTTGCTATGCAAATGACGGCTTAAGCGAAACCTACGCATTTGTTGGGTTGAGGTACGAAACCCAACCTACATTGCTATATCTGCGGTCATCTGTGGTTAATTTTTTCAGTCTTGTTGGCGTAGCAGAGATGAATAAATCGCTTGACAAATTTCGCACATTCTGGATAATTTGGCAGACTCGCATCGGGCGTTTTAATCACAACAACTTGATTCAGCTTGGGTTGATTGTGACACGGGATGAGAAAATAGTACTTAACGCACCACTCAATTTCCGATAATCACAAACATAGAAACCCGGTTTTTTCAAAAAAACCGGGTTTCTAACCTCACACTAATCACGAGAACTATGTTAGAACCAGCCAAAACACTCAGCATCTTTCAAAAACAACCAAGTCCCAAGACATTTTCCGCCGGTGAAATCATCTTTGCAGAAGGACAACCGGGTGATTTCCTATATGGGATTTTGGCAGGAGAAGTTGACTTATCAGTTAATGGCAAAGTTGTGGAAACAATTAAGACGGGGCAGGTTTTTGGGGCTGGCGCACTAATCGGAGTAAGCACCAGAACTTATACTGCAATTGCCAAAACTGACTGCCAACTTGCTTTTATTGATAAGCAACGATTTCTGTTTGCTGTCCAAGAAACACCTATGTTTGCACTTGAAGTAATGAAAAGTTATTCCGAACGTCTTAGTCGCTTAGAACATAAACTCTAATTACCAAGAATGTAACGCCCGCAATTGAGGTGTTTTCTTCTTTTGATGTGCTTGCATTCGCGTCAAAACATCATCTAAAATCGTGACTGCTTCAGCAACAAATGGCCCTTTATTGAGCATAACGCATTCTGCCCTTTCCGCCATTGCTGCATCAGTCATTTCTCCTCTGGAAGGCGTTCCTTCTTTGACTAAACTTTCTAAAACTTGCGTTGCCCAAATTACTGGAACATGGGCAGCTTCGCACAACCAAAGAATTTCTTCCTGCATTTCTACCATCCGTTGGTAGCCGATTTCGACTGCTAAATCGCCTCTGGCAATCATCACGCCAAAGGATTGTTTTCCGGCTGCTTGTACGATTAATTCTGGCAAGTTACGCACTGCTTCAGGAGTTTCGATTTTAGCAACAATAGCGGGAATTTGCAAATCCTTAATCCGCGTTTCTAATGCTTGTTGAAGTAATGCAATATCTGCGGCTTGTTGGACGAAAGAATATCCGATAATATCCGCATGAGTGGCAACGAAATCTAAATCTTGATAATCTTTTTCTGTTAATGGACTTAACTGCAAAACTGTATCGGGAAAATTTAATCCTTTGTCGGGACGAAGCTTCGCGCCTTTGGGTGGCGCGTGGGTAACTCGTAACAAAACGCCTGGGGTGCTTTCAGCAGTTAATCGATAGTTTGTATCGACTACCTGAGTGCCAATTTTTCCATCATCAATCCAAACTACTGCACCTATTTTTAATTGATCGAGTATTTCTGGAATGGTGCAACTCGTTTGAAAAGATTTACCAGATAATCCCGTGTTATCTTGTTTAATTTGTGTTGATTTTTTGTCGCTTTTTTTGTTGGCTTTCGCGTGCTTTAATAAAATATAATCTCCTTCTAATACTCTCTTACCGTCGGAAGGTTCGATGATATTTCCCGTGCGGGGTTTTGGCCCACTTAAATCCATTAATACTTTGCAGGATTTCCCCGTTTCTTGTTCGGCGCGACGCACGTTTGCTATCATAGCTTCCCATTTTTCTGTATTATCATGGGCGCAATTAATTCGCACGCAATCAGCACCTCGATTCAATAAATCTCGCACGAATTCGTAATTGTTAGTCGCATCTGTGGGTAAAGTAACTAAAATTCTTACCTGGCGCTGAGTTGAGTTTTTACCAAATAATGCTTCTGTATGTTTCTGAAGTAGGCGAGTACCTTCAAAAAATGCTTCTAGTGGTGGGCGTTTGGGAAGGGAAGCGGTGTTTGGTTGACAAATTGCGGTGAGGGTAGCTATCACTGCATCTAAATTTGGCATTACTCTGGCTTCTATTCTGCCTAAAGATGAAAGTCCCCAAGGCATCAAAGCTGTTTGCAACGGGCGTAAGTCTCTTCGTCTGAGGGATAGGTAGTAAGCTAAATTCTGGGCGCTGTGGCGAAAGTCGGGTCTTTTTAGCTGAGATTGCCATTGATTTAGGATGATTTCTCCTTCTTCGTAAACTGCTTGGCGAAGATTTTGCAGTGTTCTCAGCAAAGCTTGTGGGTTGGAAAGTTCTACGTAATCTATTTGTTGTGGTTCGGAGATTTTAGTTAGCATAAGAAATTGGGTTTACCAAAAAAATTGGTGTTTTGGTAGTTGATTGCTAGTTGAAAAAACTATTAGCCAATAATTTATTGTTTTACTAACTAGTACATCAGTTGGCTAATTATATTAATGCTGGGTTTGATAAACGATTACCAGAAGTAATCATTTTCGGGTTGAAAAAATTAAATTGTTAATAGAAGTACGCTCTACTTTTAGATTACCGCTAGTAAGATGAAATGTTATTTCTATTTCTAGCTATTTTAATCATACATTAACTGGATTTATGCCTATTTGCTTTATAGCAAAAATTAATAATTTATCGGATGTCTTTATTAATTGTATTAACCTATTTTTAATCAGAAATTAACTGTGAATTAACCTAATTTTTATACGGGTGAGCTAACTAAGTTGATAAATTAAGGTTTAGCTATAAGCTTTTAATCGATATTGTGCAATTTATGACAAAAAATATACATAAGTATTTCTACTATATTTGGTATTTAGATGTGATTTTAAGCAACTTCCTTACTGTAACAATAAATTAAGAGTTTTTGCTTAAAATACTAGCCTAGTTTTCTTGTCTTTTAGCCACTAAAGAAAGTTGCTTGGCTTAATGTTAAGTAAATTTGCGTAAGTAAAATTATCTTTACTATTTTTGTTAAATTTATGTAATATTAGTACTTTACTTACTTTGTTCTTTATAAAGTCTTTATATAACTAAGGAAAAAAGTATTTTTTTGATGAAGATTCAGAAAAATTACTGAGGTTAACTAGAAAAAGTAAACAAGAGGCTGTTAATATGTTCTTGTTCTAATGGGTGCAGATACAACAGTAGAACAGTATTTATCCCAGGAATGAACATATGTCTAATAGCACTTTGTTGAAATTAACTGTTGCGATCGCAGGTGCGGCATTAAGTTTAGCGTTTACACTCAATAGTAAACCTGCCAATGCAGCTGGATGGGATGAGTTGAAATACTCAGGTAACTTCGAGCAAAAAACCGGCTTTTCTAACAACAACTATTTTGTTAGTTTCGGAGGCTCATCAATAAATACTTTATTTTTAACTTACATTGAGGTAGACAATATTGAATTTCATCAGGGAAGCTTTTTCAACACTGGACTAAGTAGTGATAGCAAAACATATACTGCTGATAGCAATTTCGGAGGAAATATTTTTCATTGGTCAATATACCTCAGTAATGGGATAGGTAACCCATTAAACCCAGGAGACTATTTAAAAATAGATCTTAATAGCTGGAGCGGTAGAGATAACAATCCCATTTTGAGGACAAATTCGATTCCCGAACCTTCGGAGACATGGGGCTTATTAGGATTAGGTGCAATTGGTATCTTAACTTTAGCAAGTAAAAAAGTAGTATCTAGTCGTAGGGCTAACTTACCTGCTACTTATAATATTATTCGCGAATAAGGATAGAGCAATTACTTTTCGGACATTCTCTTCAGAAGCATCCCAGTTAGCTACTGGGTTGATACCAAATTATGGTTAATAATCTCCGTTATTCTCTCCTATAATAATGCTTTGTGCCAGTGCGACACCCATCACTTTGCTAAGACATCTTAGGGGTTCATGAAAAAGGGAATAGTTAATCCGGATTTAGTATCAAATTTGAATTTTACAGAGGATCGGAAAGGTAATAGTGAGAAACTGCAAAGGCGCGAAAACTTTTGTATTTCTCTGTGTTCTCTGCGCCTCTGCGGTTGAAACATTATTAAGTGGTGTATTCGGCGTTAATCTTTACGTAATCGTAGCTGAGATCGCATCCCCAAGCTTTGCCAAAACCGGAACCGTTGCCAATGTTGACGGTTATTAACACGGTGTCTTCTTTTAGATACGCACCTGCGGCGGCAGCTTTGAGATATTGGCTAGCAGCAGATCGATCGAACGCCAAAGGTTGTCCGTTTTCCATCAGTAGGAAGTTGCCTAATTTGATTTGCAAGTCGTTTTGGTCGAAGTGAACTCCGGCGCGTCCTGCTGCGCCTGCAATGCGTCCCCAGTTGGGATCGCGACCGAACACGGCTGATTTGACTAAGGACGATCCGGCGATCGTTCTGGCAACTTGACGGGCGGATTTGTCATCTGTGGCGCCAGTTACGACGACTTCTATTAAACAGGTGGCACCTTCTCCATCTCTGGCGATCGCTTTTGCTAAATATTGACATACTGCGGTGAGCATTTCTTCTAATTTTTCCGCTTCTGTGCCCATTTCGGTAATGGCGGGGGTGCGCGATTGTCCGTTGGCTAAGGCGATTAGGGTATCGTTGGTGCTGGTATCCCCATCTACGGTAATTTGATTGAAACTGCGATCGGTTGCCCGACTTAACATTTGTTGCCACAATGATGGGGAAACTGCGGCATCGCACGTTACAAACGATAGCATGGTTGCCATGTTGGGATGGATCATGCCGGAACCTTTGGCAATTCCGCCAATTCGCACTGGGCGATCGTGTATGGTGGTTTCTAATGCGATCGACTTTTTCACTAAGTCGGTAGTCATGATCGCTTTTGCAGCTGACTCGCCTCCTGTTTCTGATAATGCAGTAACTATTTGAGGAATGCCAGACCGCAACGCATCCATTTTAATTCGTTGACCGATCACGCCAGTGGATGCCAATAAAATGTCTTCTGGCGCGATATTTAAGGCTTCGCTTAATAATCTGGCACTTTCTTGGGCATCTGCAATCCCTTGCAATCCGGTAGCGGCGTTTGCTTGTCCGGAATTGCACAGAATCGCTTTTGCACCATGTTTGGCTTGTAGTCGTTCCCGACAATATACCACCGGTGCTGCACAGACGTGATTTGTGGTAAAAACCCCAGCTGCGATCGCTTCCGCATCGGACACGATTAAAGCCAAATCCGGTAGCCCCGAAGCTTTCAGCCCCGCCGTAATCCCCGCCGCCCGATATCCCCTGGGCGCTGTCACGCTACCATCGATCTCTTGCCATTCTGCCATAATTCCTCTCCATCACATTGCTTGAGAGGCGATTATATCAACAATGGTCATTGGTCATTTGTTATTTGTTATTTGTTATTGGTCATTTGTCATTGGGATTTTTTGTTTCTCCCCATCTCCCTCGAAAGAACCGACATTTTACCAACCATGCCAAAATCAAGGTAAGCTTCATCAGATCCGGAACTATGAATTGGAACAACGGGCAGCAATTACAAAACGGTAACTACACCATTAAATGCGAACTTGGGCGAGGAAGATATGGCATAACTTATCTTGCCAAAGATAATAAAAATGGTCAAGATGTAGTTATCAAAACTTTGAACTACGAAGAACTGGATCGCCAAATTAAAACTCATCAAATAACCCCTGAAGAACAAATTAAATTAGAAACTAGATTTTTGGATGAAGCTGATAAATTGCGCCGATATAATCATCCCCATATCGTGAAAGTTAAAAAAACTTTTAAAGAAGGCGATCGCGGATGTATTGTCATAGAATATATTCCAGGGGATACTTTAAATCGATTAGTCAAACGAGTTTTGCCAGAAAAAGAAGCATTGCGTTATATCCAACAAATTGGTGACGCACTTAGGGAAGTTCACAAACAGGATGATCTGCATCGAGATGTCAAACCAGATAATATTATGATTCGCGCTGGTAAATACGATGCAGTGTTAATTGATTTTGAATTAGTGCGAGGTTTCGATCATCTTTTGTCGCGACAGGTAACGGAAGTTGGTTTTGCTGCTTTGGAACTTTATATGCCGCAAAAAGATAAAGGCGCTTATACTGATGTTTATGCTTTGGCGGCTACGCTTTATGCTGTTTTGACAGGGGAAAAACCACCTGACGCAAAGGATATTAGAGATGGTAAAGCACAGTTGATTCCTCCCAAACAATTAAATCCATTAATTTCGGAACGAGTTAACAAAGCGATTTTGACAGGAATGCAGCTAGAAGCCGAAAATCGCCCCGCCAATGTTGATGAATGGTTGAAGTTGTTAGGATTGAAACGGCGAATTCCCATACCTGTACCCAATTTTGAGCCAACAGTCTGGGGAAGTTGGGCAAATGTAGTAATTGCTATCACAGGAATAGTAACTACGTTTATTTTATTGAAAAATGAGTTTGTCAAACCCCCTGTTAATCCTTCCCCTCCCCCACCGCCAGCAAATACGAAATAAACATAAATTCTTCGTTTGTAGTAAGGACTTTAGTCCTTTCCGCGATGACTATGAGAGGACTAAAGTCCTCACTACAAACAAGGAAGTATTCGTAGGTTGGGTTGAGGAACGAAACCCAACTTAAAACTTATTTTTTACCACAGATGAACACGGAATTCGTAGGTTGGGTTGAGGAACGAAACCCAACTTAAAATTTATTTTTTACCACAGATGAACACAGATAATATTGATGGGATATCGCTTTTTGTAAAAGGTTTATGTTACTGCTACTTCTTTCCCTAGTCTCTAGTTCCTAACGAGTGATGGCAAAATAACCAAAATATGAGTCAAAATTAAACTGATGTGTCAAATTTTCCGATATGTGGGCAGGTGGGCAGTCAGTTGGCGGCGGTAGATATATTATTGAAAATATCTTGGGTATGGGTGGCTTTGGCGTTACCTACAAGGCGAAGCATACGGAACTTAATACTTACGCCGTGATTAAAACGCCCAGAGAAGACTTGCAATATGAAGCAGATTATGATAAATTCGTGCAACGCTTCCTCAAAGAAGGGCAGTTACTCGCTAAATTAGCTCAAAAACGCCATCCTCATATCGTTCGCGTCACGGATTTGTTTCGCGAAGGTGACATTGACTGTCTGGTGATGGAATATATTGAGGGAGAAAGTTTGTGGCAAAGGGTAAAACGGACAAAGCAACCGTTATCGGAAGCTGAGGCGCTAAAATACTTTCAGCAAGTTGGGGATGCTTTGAGTGTCGTTCACCAAGATGGATTGGTGCATCGGGATGCCCACCCGGATAATATCATGTTAACGGCTAATGGGTTGGCGGTGTTGATCGATTTTGGGATTGCGGGGGAGTTTGTTCCTGCTACGACTTTTTCTCGCCATTTTGGAAATAAGGTTTTTGCGCCGCTAGAACAATTTGAATTGGGAAATGATAATCGCCAACCAACTATCGATATTTATACTTTGGCAGCTTCTCTTTATTATGCGGTGACGGCGCAATGTCCGCAATGGAAAAATGATAAGTTGATTCCGCCACAGCAGTTTAATCCGAAGGTTTGCGATAAGGTAAATGAAGCTATTCTGGAAGGGATGAAAGCGAAGAGAGAACACCGTCCCCAGTCGATGCAGCAGTGGTTGCAACTTTTGGCGGAAACTGGGGAACCTAAGATTGATTGGCGAAGATATGGGAAATTGCGCGACTTGCTGGCGACGGGGAAATGGAAAGAGGCGGATGGGGAAACGGCGCAACTGATGTTGATGGTAGCAGGGAGAGAAAAAGAATTTTGGCTGAGTGAGAGAGATATTGATAATTTTCCTTGTCAAGACCTCCGCTCTATTGACCATCTGTGGGTAAAATACAGCAATGGGCGCTTCGGCTTTTCGGTGCAGAAACGCATCTATCAAAGTCTGGGCGGTACGAGAGAGTACGACGCAAAAATTTGGGATGCTTTTGGCGATCGTGTAGGCTGGAGAAAGAATGGTGAATGGTTAGATTACCAAAAACTCATATTTAATACCAATGCTCCTATGGCCTACCTCCCGTGGTTTGGGGGGCCTACCTCCTATGGGGGGCGTGTGTGGGGGCGTTATGGGTTGGCGTTGGTTGGGTTGGGGGTGTGGGGTTTGGGTGGGTGTTTCTTCTCTCGCGTGGAGACTTGTAGATTGTAACATCTAAGGCTTTCAGCCGATCCAAAAGATTTTGAACAGAGGGAAATTCCACGAAGCCTGGGGGTGTCTGGGTTTCGGATACCTAGTATTGTATCTGCCAGAAACCCGGTTTTTTAGAAAAACCGGGTTTCTTGAACGCTGTAAATTTTGCATTAGCGACATCACCCGCCTGGGGTTCAATCATCAGCATCGGTGAATAGTGCTGACAAATCTCGGTAGCCACTGACAACTCGAAAAATCTCTACGTCTTGTCCGATTATCATATACAGAATGAGATATTTATCCATCGGAAGACTGCGTAAGCCAGGTAAAATTTCATCTCTTTGCCGTCCCAGATTTTGAAATTGAGCTATTTTGGCAAATTTAGCATCGATTTCGTCCAAAAAGCGATCGGCCCGATCGATTCCCGATTTACTAGCAATGTAGTCTGCAATTTGCTCAATATCTTGAATTGCAGGTTGAGTGAGGCGAAATTGAGCAGTCATGCTTCTGGAGAACTGTAGCGCGATCGTATATTAGCGCGAATTTGTGCCATTGCAGTTACACCATCCACAACGTCACCGCGTTGCGATGCTTCCCACCCAATCATTGCTTCCCGTTGCAGTTCTTGTAACCTTCCTTGATAGATATCTTCCTGTTGTTCCAGCAGTTTGATACCTGCAAGAATAACTTCGATGGCGCTATTGTATTTGCCACTGGTGAGTTGGCGCTGCACAATGGCTTCAACTTCAGGTGGTAGAACGATTTGCATGGTGTTGAGAGGGTTTTGATTTTATTGTATGCGATCGCATTTATGTTTGAATAAAACTATGTCGCGTTTTTCTCTACCACTACAGGAATTATTTGATTAGGGGGACTTCAGCGATCCAGAGGATATGTTTTATGACACAACCTAGATCGAGCTTGACAGCTTTTCTAATAAAACTAAACCATTCTCTACAAAATCTATTTCTAAATGATATCCTGTCATCAAAGCTGTTCCCAATAATGGTTTATATCCAGATGCTAAAATCGGGACAATTTTTTCGCTATTATCCCAAACAATAGTCGCTAAATGTATCGATAATAAAGCTTCACTTCCATTTGCTAATCTAGCAAGTGCGGTGGAATATAAAGGCAGATTCATTGCACTAACTGCTTGGGGCGGTAAGGTGAGATGATCGTTAAATCCAGTGTCAATGACGAAATCTATAGAAAACTCAGGTTGTTCGGGTAAACGGAATGTCACGGGTACGATCGCTTTGTTGTTAATAAATTTCCCATAAATCATTATAAAATACGCTCACTTGCACCACCGAAGCTGATTGCTACATCATAACCAATCCGGATTGTAAATAATCTGGCTTGGGGGTTCTTTTGCTTTAATTTTAAAGCGCTTTCTACCCCAGTAGAATCGATGCCATATTCACCTGTTTCTGCATCAATTACGATCATTTTCCCAAGGTTTTCACTGGACTCCACTTGTTGGCGAATATCATTTTCATAAATTTGTTGGGCTTTGTGGGCAACTTCTTCAGCCGTCCAAAAAATAGCTTGCATAATTATTTTACACTAGGTTTTGTAGGGGAAAATTTTATGATTTTATATGTATAATAACATAATTTTCGCATCTAGTTATGCCTCTAACCAAGTCTGCATCGCCCTTAACAAATTATCCTTTTTGCAGTTGTTTTTTACGGTGGGAATCTGTTGTTTGAGTTGGGCAAAGTTACGACAGTGGGGATGTCTCTCAACCAACACAGTTAAAGTGAATCGGTAATAAGCTTGCATCGCATCTAATTTGTATATTTCCGAGTGTCGAGAAAAACTGTCAATCCCTCTCCCCATCCCCCCATCCCCCCATCTCCCCATCAAGCTCAATATCAAAATTAAATGCGTAGCAGCTTATCATATCCGGTTGCATATATTGTGTGGAAGGGCGGGTTTTGACAAAAAATTGT
>DATNQN010000127.1 GCA_036703985.1 Leptolyngbyaceae cyanobacterium | reverse complement strand
ATGTCATTAGTACACTTGTACGACCTTTTTTTCACCTTTTTACTTTACTTTGATTTATTGCCGAGAGAAGTGGTAAGTAAAAATTCCTAATTGGAGTTTAGACTAACCGCGCCTTAAAGCGCGGTTAGTCTAAACTCCAGTCCTTCAGACTTCATTATCATTCAATGGCCCATATCCGATACCCAATACCCGCCCCGAAAGTATGATAAAAAAAACAAATCACAGGGATTTTCCCTGGCTATAGAAAAGTTATATTTATCAAATATATAGAAATTTGTTTTTTATAGCAAAGATACCTATAGAAAAAAATCTATGGTTACCATCACCACATCCGATAGTAAAGGTATTTTATTTGGGATCGTTGTTGATTAAACTTTAACAAACAACATTAAGAGAACATTAATCTGGCCCTGGTTTAACAACCAATTAACTTTCAAGCTGTCACAGATCTTTGCCCTGCCCGAATCAAGTAAAAAGAGCGAAGTCAAAAGAAATATAACTTGATATTTCTTTTCGGCTTTGGCTTTTTACTTACAATCTGTCTTATGTGGAAACCTTGAGGTAATGAGATGTCTGAGCTTTTGCTGCCAACCGTTTGGTTGATACCTTGCTATACCATAATAGGCGCACTTTTAACGATACCTTGGTCGCCGGGAATTATTCGTCGTACAGGGCCAAGACCAGCGGGTTATATAAATTTATTGATGACCTTAACGGCTTTTCTGCACGGTTTATTTGCCCTACCAGCAGCCTGGAATAAGCCAGCACAAGAAATAGTAATTCCTTGGCTGAAAGTAGCAGGATTGGAATTATCGATACCGTTAGAAATTTCTCCGATCACGATTGGCGCGATCTTGGTAGTAACTGGTTTAAATCTGTTAGGCCAAACTTACGCGATCGGCTACATGGAAATGGACTGGGGGTGGGCGAGATTTTATTCATTACTGGCACTTTTTGAAGCTGGAATGTGCAGTCTCGTTCTTTGCAACTCCCTGTTTTTCAGTTACATGATTCTGGAGGTTCTCACCCTTGGCACTTATATGCTAGTTGGGTTGTGGTTTAGCCAACCTTTAGTAGTAACGGGTGCTAGAGACGCTTTCTTAACCAAACGGGTGGGAGACTTAATATTATTGATGGGCGTGTTGGCGCTGTTGCCAATTGCGGGAACTTGGAATTTTTCCGAATTAGCAGAATGGGCAAAAACTGCGGAAATTCCCCCCACGACAGCGGCTTTATTGGGATTGGGTTTAATTGCGGGGCCAATGGGTAAATGCGCTCAATTTCCCTTGCATTTGTGGCTGGATGAAGCAATGGAAGGGCCTGTTCCTTCGACGATTTTGCGTAATTCAGTGGTAGTAGCAACAGGTGCTTGGATATTGGTGAAACTGCAACCAGTATTAGCCCTTTCTCCTTTGGTGATGTCATTTGCGGTGTTTATCGGTGCGGTAACGGCGCTGGGTGCTACTTTAATTGCGATCGCGCAAATTGATGTGAAAAGAGCCCTTTCTTATTTAGTTAGCGCCTACATGGGGTTGGTGTTTATTGCGGTAGGAACGGGACAAGCGGAAACAGCACGATTATTATTGTTGACCTACGCTTTACCGATGGCGTTATTGGTGATGAGTACTGGGACGATCGTTTGGAACAATATCAGCCAGGATCTCACTCAATTAGGCGGACTTTGGCGCAAGAGACCGATCGCAGGTTTATCACTAATCGTCGGTGCTTTTGGATTATTAGCCGTTCCACCTTTCGGCTGCTTCTGGTCTTTGCTGAAATTAGCAGATCGTCTTTGGGAAACTCAAACTTGGCTGTTCGTCGTTTTGCTGGCAATTAACGCTTTAGCTGCTTTTAGTTTGACTCGCGTATTCGGCTTGATTTTTGCAGGTCAACCGAAACAAATGGCAGTGCGATCGCCAGAAGTCCTTTGGCCAATGGCATTCCCAATGGTATTTTTAGCAAGCTTTGTTTTCCACCTTCCCTTGCTACTGTTGCAATGGCAACTGTTACCGAATTGGGAAACGCTCAATATTACTGTCGCCACGTTACTGGTAATTTCCAGCGCGATCGGATTTGGTGCCGGTAGCTTTATTTATCTAAATGATGCTTGGCCAAAACCAGTAGAATTAGCTTGGAAACCATTGCAAGATTTGTTTGCTTACGACTTCTACACGCCCAAGCTTTATCGCATCAGCATTGTATTTGTAGTTGGGTTAATTTCGACGATCGTTAATTTGTTCGATCGCTACTTGGTGGATGGCATGGTTAACTTAGTTGGTCTAGCCACCGTATTTAGCGGACAAACATTAAAGTACAACGTTTCCGGCAAGAGCCAATTTTATGCTCTCACCATTCTCGTAGGAGTGGTTTTGCTAGTCGTTTTCCTTTGTTGGCCTCTATTAATTCGTTTGGAATTAGCGATCGGTAGCTGAATTTTTGTCGATCCATAACAGCTAGTTAATGGTTAAATAAGTTTTGATCGATGCTATTCTGTCAGGGCTAACCGCTTGAAAGCTAGAAACAGATTAGCTTCGTCAATACATTTCAGCATTTTTCACTAATCTCCATCAAAATAATCAGAGAAAGACGCATGAAGAATTACGCTCGTAAATTCCACTTTTCCAGAAGAAACCTCATCAAGTTTGGTGCAGCAGCATTAGGAACAAGTGTATTAGCCGGTAAAGTCGGTTCTGAACTGGTTGCTCCCGCACCAGCAGTAGCCCAAGATAACATGACTCCCGAACAAGCTCTGCAAAGATTGATGGATGGAAATCAACGTTTTGTGAATCAAAAACGTCAAAGCCCCCATCAAAATTTAAGCAGATTAACTGAAGTTGCTAAAGAGCAAAAACCATTTGCGGCGGTGCTTGGTTGTGCGGATTCTCGATTCCCCGTGGAAATTGTTTTTGACCAAGGATTGGGAGATTTATTCGTGTGTCGGGTAGCTGGTAACTTAGCTACTACCGAAGAAATTGGCAGCCTGGAATTCGGCACTTTGGTATTAGGTTCAAAAGTACTGATGGTAATTGGCCACGAAAGATGCGGAGCAGTAGATGCTTGCATCAAAGGCGCTCAAGTTCCCGGCCAAATTGCTAGCGTAATCGATGCGATTAAACCAGCAGTTGAAGCAACAAAAAATTCAGCAGGCGATCGACTAGAAAATGCAACAAAAGCGAATGTCATGCTGCAAGTTGAAAAACTAAAAACATCTCCCGTAATTGCTCAGTTAATTAATGAAGGAAAACTGGCAGTTGTAGGAGGATATTACGATTTAGATACGGGAGCAGTCAGTTTAGTTAGTTAGAAGCGATCGCAATACTGCTCTAATCTTGAGTAGGGGCTTTCGCATTTGAGCAACAATTAAGCGATCAAAACCCTAGATTTCTTGTTCAAATGCGTGAGCCCTTCTATATCACAAAAAAGCTTAACTATTGCTAATTTAACAATTCTTCTGAAGGAGCAGACTTAGTTTACACTATGCTGAGTGCGTTAATCTGGATACCAGTTTTAGGTGCTATCCTGGTCGGATTTTTACCAGGGATTAAAACGCCTTCCCAATTACGTTACCTTTCTTTAGGTTTTGCTACTTTCATACTTTGCTTTACATTTTGGCTGCTGATTCAATTCGATCTCACCAATCCGGGAATGCAATTTACTGAATTTATTCCCTGGCTTGAACCTTTAAAATTAAACTATCGATTGGGCGTAGATGGTTTATCTTTACCCCTGTTACTGTTAAGCAGTTTACTAACTTGGTTGGTAATTTTCAGCGGTAACCAACAACTAATCCGTCCCAGGCTCTACTATAGCTTGATTTTGCTAATTAACGCTGGGGTAGCTGGTGGATTTTTAGCCCAGAATTTGCTGTTATTTTTCCTGTTTTATGAACTGGAATTAATTCCTTTTTATCTATTAATTGCCGTGTGGGGAGGGAAAAAGCGGGAATACGCAGCAATGAAGTTTCTGCTTTACACGGCAATTTCGGGAATTCTCATTTTTGGTGCGTTCTTGGCTTTAGCTTGGCTGAGCGGAACACCCACCTTTAATTACGAAACTCTTACCCACACCACCCAAAACTTCTCCTTAAACGTTCAGTTGATTTTGCTGACGGTAATTCTGGTCGGCTTTGGTATTAAAATTCCCTTGGTTCCCTTGCATACTTGGTTACCTGATGCTTACACGGAAGCTTCTCCCGAAGTAGCAATTCTACTCGGTGGTATTCTGGCTAAGTTGGGGACTTATGGGTTAGTGCGGTTTGGTTTGGCAATGTTCCCGGAGGCTTGGTCAACTGCGTCACCAGGTTTAGCAATCATTGGGGCGATCAGTGCGATTTATGGAGCACTAAGCGCGATCGCGCAAAAAGACATCAAACGCATGGTTGCCTATAGTTCGATCGGACACATGGGCTATATACTGCTAGCCTGTGCAGCCGCTACCCCATTAAGCTTAGTGGGTGCAGTAACTCAAATGTTTGCCCACGGTTTAATATTAGCGATTCTCTTCCATTTAGTAGGAGTAATCGAAACCAAAGTTGGCACTCGCGATTTAGATGTTCTCAACGGTTTAATGAGTCCGGTTCGTGGTTTACCCCTCACTAGTGCGCTACTAGTTTTAGGCGGAATGGCAAGTGCTGGTATCCCTGGTTTAGTAGGATTTGTAGCTGAATATTTAGTGCTGCAAGGTAGTTTTTCCGTCTTTCCAGTCCCAACGTTGATTTGTGTAGTTTGCAGTGGTTTAACCGCCGTTTACTTCGTGATTTTGATTAACCGCACCTGCTTTGGCAAACTGGAAAATAAAACCGCTTACTACCCGAAAGTAGAATGGCAGGAACGCACCCCCGGATTGATTTTAGCTGCTCTAATTTTATTCCTGGGAATTCAACCAACTTGGTTAGTAAAGTGGAGCGAACCAACCACAAATGCGATTATTGCTAGCTTTCCTGCTAATAATATACAAACCGCTTTTCAGTTTAGGAACGTCGCCGCAATTCCTACTCAAAAAACATCTGATCTCGAAGTAGAGTAAAAAAAATTCAGGAGTCAGAAGTCAGAAGTCAGAATTCAAACTACCCTTTCCCATAACTATAGATACGAAAATGGTACAAACTCCTCCGAAGCCTAAAACTAAATTGCCTCCTTCTTACCACGAATTTGCTGATGTAATTCATCGCTTAGAATCGGGCGGTTCCATGTTACCAGATACCCCCGAAAACTTGATGCAAATCATCGGCATTTATAAAGCTTATGCAGTGCCGATGGACTTTTACTGGCGCGACTTACTTTACATTGCCGAACGGGTATTTTTAGACCCATTTCCTTTCTTTAAATACTTCTTACCAAAAGAGTATTTAGAACTGCATAATCATTACGCTGGTGATGATGCCGACTTACGGATTTGGCGTGGTCCCGCTACTGCCCATCCGGAACTTTTAGCATTTATGGAAAAAGGCGAAACCTTCAAAATGCCTCGATTGTTTCACCATTTGTGGCACGATCGAGTAAATATGGAATTTGCGGAAGCTTGTATGCGTGCCATGCTTTGGCATCAAGGCATGGGCGGTAGATTTAACGATTACTTGGAAAGCGAAGAATATAAAGCGAATGCTGACCGGGCAATCAATGCTTATTTTAAGTACAATCCACCCATGTTGGCGCTGTATAAAATGTTTCCAGATATGTTTTTGGAACAGTGCCGCCAGATGTCTTATTACGCCAATCTCGGCTTGTTCTGGGAAGTGATGGCTCCGGTTTTCTTTGAAATGTCTGATATCTACGATGAAGGAGGATTTAAAGGCGTTCCCGATGCGATGAATTTTTTGGTAAATGGGATTTTTGCGATCGCGGGTCGTCCCATTTATCACCACGTTTACATTAGAGGTGAATGCTACGAAATCATTCCCAAATCGAAGGGTTTCATGTGGTTGTACGAAGCAGCATTACCTTATGTAGAAGCAGTATTTTATCGCACTGCTCCCTTCCGTGGCACCAAGTCTTATAACGCCCAAGCTTATCAAGTACCAGATGAGCAAAAAGATTTTCATTACGGAATTCTTTATGCAGATGTTTTCCCAGTAGGTACGGCGGGAATTCCTCCCACATTGTTAATGCAGGATATGCTGCATTTCTTGCCACCATATCTAGTGAATTACTATCAGAAACACTGCCGTGGTGAAGATGATATGTTAATTCAACTCGGTATCACTTTCCAACGCTCGATGTACAACGTTACTTCAGCGGTTATTCAAGCTTTGAGAACTGCTCTTCTCTATCCTTTAGACGATCCTAATCCGAAGCATTTACAAGCTAATCGGGCGTTTTTTGAGGCGCAAATGGATCGATTTAAGCGTCCAGAAGCTCGTTTGCGGGATATTCAAAATCAGAATTACAGGTAGAAAAGGTGATGTTTCCGTTAGAAACCGGGTTTCTTAAAGAAACCCGGTTTCTTTTTTGTTTAACTGAGTTTTTCAGTTTGGGTTGAGGTAAGTAGGTGGAATTTCCAACCGCTGAGTTATACAGAGGGGTTTCTAACTGCGTGTTCTTTGATGGCTTCAGCGGATATGGTATGGCGATCCTAAATGAATTGCGAACAACTAAACCCCACCCAACCCTCCCCTTGGTAAGGGCAGGGCTAGGGTGGGGTTGATTATTTAAATAGGATCGCTATATTGACGACGTTGGGTATCGGTGCTTTCATAGAATGGAATGGTGTGCTTTAGTTTCAAAAATTATTAACTTAATAATATTCTTTAAGGATAAATACAAAAAAATTAGTTTCAAATTTTAAAATTAATAAATAGCTTACATCTCATATTTTATTTAGCAAATCAACTCAAATTAATTGATTTATAAATATTATAAATACTAAATTTGTTGTTTTTTAGAATGACAATTTATTGTTTTAGGAGTTTAACATATGAAACGATTAATTATATTAGTAACTGGGATAGATGGAGCGCCTCAAAAATGGGAACCTCTATTAAAACAGTTACACGCAGAAGATTTAACTGCTAGCAATAAATGGTTAATTTTTAATCATTGTGGATTTTGGAAACTTCATGCTTTTAGTAAATACTTTACTAAATCAATTGAAACGTTATCGCTTGATTTAAAAGGAAAAATTGAGCAGTACTGGCTAGAAGCAGTTGCTAGTGGCGAACCTTTTGATGATATTATTTGCATTGGCCATAGCTGTGGCGGACTAATTGTAAGACAAGCTTATTTAATAGCATCTGGAGCTTACTCAGGAAATGTAAAAAGTGAAATTCCTTGGGTTGAAAAAGTTAGCCGTTTTGTTCTACTTGCATCGATTAATCGAGGACTTCAACGGAATAATTTTTTAGTATCAGCATTCGTAGATTTGTCAAGTGCAACGGGTTGGCTACCAATTTTAAGAGATACCGCTCGGGGATCTGCTTTTGTTACAAATTTACGGATCGCTTGGATTCGATATTTCTCAAGTTTCAACGGTCAAGAACCAATAATGATTCAGATTCTTGGTACTGAAGATGGCATCGTTAAGAGAGAAGATAGCATTGATATTCAGCAATTTCCTAATGGCGTACAGTTTGATATTGCTGATGCGAACCATCATAATATTTACCGTCCTAAAGGACGCAATATTGAAGCAAGGGAAGAATGGAATTTACGGTGTAAATTCCTGAAATGGGCAATTTTACAATACAATCCGCAAAAAAACGAGCAAATACCCTCTGAACATAGAGATAGTGTCACGGTTTATCCTGGAAAAAGCGCACCAGAAACTACAACTGTTTTCATCATACATGGTATAAGAGATAGCAACAGTGGTTGGGCTAGCGATTTAGAAAATCAGATAAATATTTCTTCTAATGGAAAAATTGCAGTAGTGCGCTCTACTTATGGTTATTTTTCTGCTTTTAATTTTTTCTTTCCTTGGCTCAGGCGGCAGAATATTTCTTGGTTTCAAGATGAGTACAGTTATCGCTTTGCTTTAAATCCCAAAACAGAATTCCACTTCATCGGTCATAGCAACGGTACGTACCTTCTGGGAGAGAGCTTGAAAAGAGTGCCAGCGATGAGGTTCAATCGCGTCTACTTGGCAGGTAGTGTTTTACCTTGTGAATATCCTTGGCAAAAACGCTTTGATTTAAATCAGCTTAAGGTATTGCGGAATGACAGAAGTTGCTGGGACTGGCCAGTAGGAATTTTTTGTAGTGGTTTACGCGGGCTTGGAATGGAAGATATTGGTACTGGAGGATTTGACGGTTTCCGCTTCAATGATAATCAGGCTATAAAAGAAGTTTACTACTATGATGGAGGGCATGGGAAACCTCTTCAAAAGGAAAACCATGCTAATATTCTTGCATTCATATTGAATGAAGATCGTTCTCATCCGCCAAATCTCCTCACATCTGAACAAGTTTCAGCCCAATTTAAATTGATTTCGCGAATGGCTCCTTACTTTGCGCCATTGCTATTGTTGCTAGTTTTGTGGATTGTATCTCTATGGATTTGGTGGATTTTTCAAGGTTTTGCCTGGAACACTTTGGCGTTCTGGCTCAGATTTATCATATCGGCTGCATTTATATATTCTTTATATGCTTTTGCTAAAACAGTTTGACTGCTATCCTAATGACTCATGTAGGTTAGGTGCAGAAAAAAAACGATCATAGGGTGGGAATTGCCCACCCTAAATTGCCGATCTAACCCATTAAAATCACTGTATCGATTACGTGAATTACTCCGTTATCGGCTTCGATATCTGCTGCTACAACCGTGGCATTTTTTACTTCAAAACCATCGGAACAATCAATTCTTATTGGTGCGCCTTCCACGGAAGTAACGGCATCAAATTTTGCCAAATCCGCCTTCATTAATTTACCAGAAACTACATGATAGGTGAGAATTCTGGTCAATTGCGGAATGTTTTGCAATAGAGTTTGGATGGTTCCTGGTGGCAGTTTGGCAAAGGCTTCGTCATTGGGTGCGAATACGGTAAAAGGGCCAGGACTTTTCAGGGTGTCCACCAAGCCAGCTGCTTGCACGGCAGCTACCAGGGTATTGAAAGAACCAGCACTAACGGCGATATCTACAATGTCAGCCATATATTTGCGATCGTCTTTAAAAAAAGTTCCTTTAAGGAGAGTAAACTAATTTGACTCCAAACCAAAAGTTAGTTTTGAAAACTTGTCGAGAGAAAACAGACGGAAAGGAATCGATAGCGGCGGGGCTAGACCCTTTAACTCCCATCTTTACCTACCCAGTTCGGGGTACGGTTCTTCAGCCCAAATTGTATAACTAGAACTTACGTTACTAATAATTTTTCATTACTAGTCATACCCAATGCAGAGTAGGGCGATCGTATATTAGCGTTTACCAATAAAAATCATTTCCGTATTTGAGTTAGCTTGTTCTCGCTCGGAATAGCCAACTTATAAAGAAACTTCTCGAAAGTAAACCGATGCAAGCATGATCGTAAATTCATGGTTGGGATATAAACGTAACTGATAAGTAGGATGGCAGGAATAAACGCAGATGGGCAGGGCGGGTAAGATAAGCGAGTAAAACGGTTGTGTATCAAGCACTGTAACTAAACCCGCCCCTACAAATCTACCTTCGTTTTTTCACACCTACCTACTTAGTATATGAGGATATTTTTGATTAATCGATCGTTCTTAAATATTGCTTATTTTAAGCTAATTTGCTGAAGTTATTCTATCACTAATTTATCAGATTTTTGTCAGCGAATTTCTAACATTACTCTAGGCGTAGCGACCTCTTCTATTAATAAACTATCCCGTAAAAATGGCACTAAACAAACAATCGATACGCAGGCGATTTCTAGTGCTATTCCATCGTTGATTTTTATTTTATTTTGAAATAAAAATCGAACTCATCACGGTTCATCACCAAACTATAAATTGTAAAGTTTGGCTACCAATCCTCAATAATACCAAACCGATTTAATCATCATCGAATTTTTGTGATTTTCGTCAATGTCGAGCTTATGTCTAATCATACAATGGATAAATTGATGGTACTGCTTTTAGGCCAACGGTTAGGAAGCGTTGAAAACGTGAAATTTCCTTTCTGCGATCGCAGTTCTATCATGGTTAAATTAGCTATCATTCTAACCCTGGACAAATAAAAGAGAGGATTAAGAGCTTTAAATCCATAAAATGCTTTTTTTGCTTGATTTTAAGTTATTAGCCCTTAAATTTCCGGAACTGATAGTCAGATTAACCGATCGAAGTCCAGATCTGAAGTAGAGCAGCCAAAATGGATGTACCAGCAGATTTAGTAGGTGCAATTTCTCGATATCGTCTGATTAAACAACTGTACAGAGGTTCGAGAACCTTAGTTTACCAAGCTATCCGAGAAAGCGATGCCGAAGACGGCTCGGCGAAGCGCCTACAGCATCAAGTAGTCATCAAACTTTTAAATCGGGACTATCCCAACTTCAGGGAACTACTGCAATTTCGCAACCAATACACCATCGCCAAAAATTTGCCACTGTTGGGAATAGTATCCGTTTATAGCTTGGAATCCTATCGCAATACTTATGCCATAGTAATGGAAGATTTTGGCGGGGTTTCCCTCCAACAGTACATTCAAATGCAAACCTTGACTCTTGCAGAAGTATTGGATATTATCCGGCAATTAGCAGAAATCCTAGAAGGGCTTTACCGCCAACGAGTCATTCACAAAGACATCAAACCCGCCAACATACTGATTCATCCCGAAACCAAACAAATTAAACTAATCGACTTTAGCATCGCTTCCTTATTACCAAAAGAAACTCAAGAAATTCAAAATCCTAACATTTTGGAAGGAACCCTCGCTTATATTTCTCCGGAACAAACAGGACGGATGAATAGAGGCATTGACTACCGTCCGGCAATTGAAATAGTAAAAGAGTATGGCCAACTACCGCCAGTTGAGTGCTATCCGGGACAGTTAAATCAAGTATTTATGAATATCTTGGCAAATGCGATCGACGCACTGGAAGAAGCAAATCAAGGGCGAAGTTTAGTAGATATTAAAGCTAATCCCAATCGCATTACGATTCGGACAGAAATTAAGGATAGTCGATGGATAGAAATTCGGATTGCCGATAACGGAAAAGGCATGAACGAAGAAGTAAAACAACGGATATTTGATTATTTATTTACCACAAAAGGAGTGGGTAAAGGTACGGGATTGGGTTTAGCGATCGCGCGACAAATAGTAGTAGAAAAACATGGAGGAACAATTGAAGTGAATTCTACTCTCGGACGGGGAACGGAATTCGCAATTGCGTTACCTATCAACGGTAAAACAGATTGTTCGAGCGGATGAAAACTTCATCAATTGAAGCGGGCATTTGGGTTAATTATTAGCAAGCCAATATTTAAAATTAGGAGAGCCAAAATGAATGCAGGGGTAGATCTAACCAGCCCAATTGTGGGATACCGTCTGGTCGAGCAACTGTACAGGGGTTCGAGAACGATAGTTTATCGAGCTATTCGAGAAATCGATTGCTATCCAGTTACGATCAAACTACTGAATCGGGATTATCCAACTTTCAGCGAATTGCTGCAATTTCGCAACCAGTATATCATTGCCAAAAATCTATCTCTGCCGGGAGTCATTGCACCTTATAGTCTAGAGCCTTATCGCAACAGCTATGCCTTAGTGATGGAAGATTTTGGTGGGGTTTCCCTCAAAGAATACGTTAAGGCAAATGCGATCGGACTAGATGAGTTTTTAGATATTGCAGTGCAATTAGCAGACATTCTTTACGGGCTCTATCGCAACCGAGTCATTCATAAAGACATCAAACCTGCCAATATTCTAATTAATCCCCAAACCAAACAAGTTAAGTTAATTGATTTCAGCATTTCATCCCTGTTACCCCGGGAAAGCCAAACCATTCACAATCCTCATGGATTAGAAGGTACTTTAGTTTATCTTTCCCCCGAACAAACCGGGCGCATGAATCGGGGAATCGACTATCGCAGCGATTTCTATTCCCTCGGCGTCACATTTTTTGAATTGCTGACCGGACAACTGCCTTTTTCATCGCAAGACCCGATGGAATTAGTTCACTGTCACGTTGCCAAACAGCCTCCTACAGTTCGTAGTTTGAATCCAAATATTCCTTTGGTGCTGTCAAACATCGTCAGTAAATTGATGGCAAAAAATGCCGAAGATCGGTATCAAAATGTCCTTGGGCTCAAGTACGATCTAGAACGATGCCGACAACAATTAAAAGACGGACAAATCAAATCGTTTGAATTGGGAATGCGAGATATTTGCGATCGCTTTTTGATTCCCGAAAAACTCTACGGACGACAAAAGGAAGTAGAAACACTATTAACAGCATTCGATCGCGTCAGCCAAGGTAACAGCGAAATGATGCTGGTTGCTGGGTTTTCCGGCATTGGAAAAACTGCCGTCGTCAACGAAGTGCATAAACCAATTGTGCGGCAGCGCGGCTATTTCATCAAAGGAAAATTCGACCAGTTCAACCGCAACATTCCCTTCGGTGCATTCGTACAAGCGTTTCGCGACTTAATGGAACAATTGTTGAGCGAGACAGACGAACAACTAGAGCGATGGAAAACCAAAATTCTCCGCGCGCTGGGAGAAAACGGACAAGTCATCGTTCAAGTGATTCCCGAACTCGAACAAATTATCGGTCAACAACTACCCATTTCCGAACAAGTTGGGAATGCAAGCCAAAATCGTTTCAACGTGTTGTTCCCGAAATTTATTCAAGTATTTACCACCAAAGAACATCCCTTAACGATTTTTCTCGATGACTTGCAGTGGGCGGATTCGGCGTCGCTCAAACTGATGCAACTTTTGATGAGCGACTCTCATGCTGGCTACCTACTTTTAATTGGCGCTTACCGGGATAACGAAGTTTCTCTTGCACATCCTCTGATGCTGACCCTGGATGAAATTCGCCATAGCAGCGTCGTAATCAATACGATTACTCTAAAACCCCTCAGTCAAAATGACCTCAACCATCTAGTTGCAGATACCTTGAGTTGTTCGCCAGAGATTGCTGCACCGCTGACAGAATTGGTGTATCAAAAAACGAAAGGAAATCCCTTTTTTGCAACGCAATTTCTCAAAGCACTACACGAAGATGGATGGATTACATTCAACACGGAGATTGGATATTGGCAATGTGACATCGCTCAAATTCGATCGCTAGCGTTGACTGATGACGTAGTGGAGTTTATGGCGCTCCAGTTGCAGAAGTTGCCCCCATCATCTCAAGCTGTACTGAAACTTGCCGCCTGCATTGGTAACCAATTTGACTTAGCAACTCTGGCGATCGTTCGCGAAAAATCGCAAGCTGAGACAGCCGCAGAACTATGGAAAGCCTTACAAGAGGGATTGGTTTTACCCACCAGCGAAGTTTATAAATTTTTTCAGGAAGAGTCAGAATTGAAGGAAAAAAACTCTTCTAGTTCGGAACCGATCGATTCAGGTGTTTGTTGTTATAAATTTCTTCACGATCGCGTTCAACAAGCTGCTTATTCCCTAATTCCCAAAGAGCAAAAACAGATCGCTCACCTCAAAATCGGACAACTATTACTAACTCATACATCCGTTGCCGAAAAACTATTTGAAATTGTCAACCAACTTAATATCGGCAGAGCCTTAATCTTCCATCCAGCCGGACAAATAGAACTCGCCAAACTCAATCTAAAAGCCGGACAAAAAGCTAGAGCAGCCACTGCTTATGCAGCCGCATTCGAGTATTGCACTACAGGGATCTCTTTATTACCTGAGGATACCTGGCAAACGCAATACGAGCTAACTTTAGCTCTCTACGAAGCTGCTACTGAAGCCGCTTACCTGAGCGGTAATTTCGAGCAAATGAAACAATTGGCCGCAATCATCGCACGACATTCTTTAACGCTATTAGATACGATTAAAGTCTACGAAGTTCAAATTCAAGCGGCTCAAGCCGAACATCAATTTGTAGAGGCAGTACAGATTGCCCTCAAGAGCGTAGAGCGTTTGGGAAACAGTCTTCCAGAGCATCCCAATCAATCGGATACTGCACTGGCATTTGAGGCGACTAAATCCATTTTGGCTGGCAGGCAACCGTTGGATTTAATCGATTTGCCCCAGATGACAGACCCTAATAAGTTAGCAGTAGTCAGGATTTTGGCGGCGGTTTCTGCGGCTGCTTTTGTGGTCACTCCCGCGCTGTTACCATTTATCGTACTCGAACAAGTCAATTTATCAGTTCAATATGGCAATACTTCATTTTCTGCGATCGGGTATGCCTACTACGGACTGATACTTTGCGGGATGACGGGAGAGATTGAATTTGGCTATCAATGTGCAAAACTAGCACTTTCGTTGCTGGAAAGTTTCCATGCCAAAGAACTGAAATCTAGAGTTTATGTAGGCATTTATTGTAGTGTTTGGCATTGGAAAGAACCGCTCAAAAATTCATTAGCGTATCTCCGGGAAGGCTACGAAGTTGGATTGGAAACGGGAGATTTAGAATCGGCGGCGATTTGCGGATTTATTTACATCTCTTACTGTTGGTTTATCGGTCGAGAATTAAACGATCTCAGTCGAGAGAGTGCTGGTTTTAGAGAGCAATTGAAACAGCTTAACCAAGAAGGTCTTACCAGTCATTTGACGGTTTTTCAACAAGCGATTTTGAATGCGATCGGCAATTCTGCTAAACCTTGGCAATTGACTGGAGATGCTTTCGATCGCGACGAAATCGTGCCGGCGCTCAAGCGATCGGGCGATCTAACGGCGCTGTACTATTTTTATGCTAGCGAACTGTATTTGTGTTATCTATTTGGTAAGTTCGAGTTGGCAGTAGAAGCAGCGATCGCGGCTGAAAATTATCTAGGCGGCGCAACGGGTTTATTTATCGTTCCGATCTGCTACACCTACGATTCTCTCGCTCATCTAGCCATCTATTCTCACGTTCCCAAGGCGCAGCAGCAAGCCATTCTCGAACGGGTGGCTAAAAACCAGCAGAAGATGAGAAATTGGGCTGACCATGCACCAGAAAATTACCTGCACAAGTTTTATTTAGTTGAAGCAGAACGATACCGAGTTTTAGGACACAAATCGGAAGCATTGGAATTTTACGATCGCGCGATCGATCGAGCCACAGAAAATGAATACTGCCACGAAGTCGCTCTCGCTTACGAATTAGCGGCCAAATTCTATCTAGCTTGGGGAAAACCCCGCCTTGCTAAAGAGTACCTGTACAATGCCTATTATGGCTACGCCCGTTGGGGAGCCGCCGCAAAGGTAAACGATCTGGAGCAATCCTATCCCGAACTTCTGGCATTAATTTTGCAACAGGATGAATTACCGCTCTCAGCAGAGCAGACGCTTCACGGTACGAATACCATTACCCGCTCCCAAACTATTACGAATAAATCATCTACTTCTAGCAGTCGTGGTATATCTGCGGCATTAGACCTCAAAACGGTTCTCAAAGCTTTCCAAACAATTTCTAGCGAAATCCATTTGGAAAAATTGCTTTCGACGCTGCTACAAGTATTAATTGAAAATGCTGGTGCGGACAAATGTGCCTTGTTGTTGCTGGAAGGAAACAAGTTAATTATTAAAGCAATTAAAACGGTGGTTGGCGGTTCGATTGAAATGATATCAATCCCCCTAGAAGAAAGTGAAGAACTTCCCATTACCCTCATCAACATCGTTAAACGCACCTTACAACCTTCAGTGATTAGCAATGCCACAATTCATCCTTTGTTAGTAGCAGATACTTATATTACTCGTCAACAGCCTAAAAGTCTTTTGTGTGCGCCGATTCTCCATCAGGGTAAATTGCTGGGCATTTTATATCTAGAAAATAACCTGGCAACTGGAGCATTTACCAGCGATCGCGTGGAAATTTTCAATCTCCTCTGTACGCAAGCGGCAATTTCTTTAGAAAACGCTCGTCTTTACCAGCAAGCACAAACTGCTTTGCAAGATAGCCAGAAAGCACGACATTTGCTAAGGTTGGTAATCGATAACGTTCCCCAAACTATCTTCTGGAAAGATCGCAATTCAGTTTATTTGGGATGCAATCAAACCTTTGCTGAAATGGCGAAACTTGATTCGCCGAAAAATATTGTCGGTAAAACCGACTACGATCTGCCTTGGATAGAAGAAGACGCCAACTGTTATCGAGAACGCGATCGGCGCATCATGGATTCCAATCAAGCCGAATTACACATCATTGAAACCCTGCAAAAAGACGGAGAAACTCGATGGTTCGATACCAGCAAAATTCCCTTATGCGACGCACAAGGCAATGTGTTTGGTATTCTCGGTGCCACTGAAGATATTACCGATCGCAAACTAGCAGAAGCAGCATTACAACAGCGCACGATCGATCTGGAAAATGCCCTGCGGGAATTGCAACAGGCGCAAGTCCAACTCGTGCAAAGTGAAAAAATGTCAGCATTAGGTAATTTAGTAGCGGGGATAGCTCACGAAATTAACAATCCAGTTGGTTTCATTGCTGGCAACATTCAACCAGCCCAAGAATATATCCAAGACTTGTTAAATTTGCTCGATTTGTATCAGCAAAAGTTACCTAATCCCGATGCGGAAATTGCATCGGAAATCGCAGCGATCGAACTAGATTATTTGCGAGACGACTTGCCCAAATTAATTGATTCGATGAATCTGGGCATCGATCGCATTCGCAGTATCAGCACCAGCCTGCGAACGTTTTCGAGAGCCGATAAAGATTACAAAGTTCTCTTCAATATTCACGAAGGAATTGATAGCACCATTCTGATTCTCAAACACCGTTTTAAAGGTAACGATGAACGTCCGTCAATTGAAGTAATCAAAAATTATGGCGATCTACCATTAATAAAGTGTTTTCCGGGACAGCTAAATCAGGTATTCATGAATATTCTGGCTAATGCAATTGATGCATTAGAAAGTTCAAATGAAGGGCGTTCTTTTGCAGAAATACAAAACTGTCCCAATCGCATTACAATTACCACGGAAATGAAGGAGAAAGAGTGGGTGAAGATTCAAATTGTAGACAATGGGATCGGGATGTCAGAAGAGATAAAACAACGCATCTTCGACCACTTATTTACGACCAAAGGTGTAGGAAAAGGAACCGGATTGGGATTGGCGATCGCCAATCAAATCGTGGTCGAAAAACATGGAGGTACAATTAATGTAAATTCTGTCCCCGGACGAGGAACTGAATTCACCATAGAATTGCCGATTAAAGAATGAGGTATATCTTCTATTTTTGCCGTTACCTCTGACGGATTGATGGGCATACTAGCTAATAAAAATTAAGGTTGAAGATAGGATAGTCAAGATGGATGCAGCAGTAAATTTAACAAACTCAATTCCGGGATATCATCTGGTGGAACAACTTTACAGCGGTTCGAGAACCCAAGTTTATCGAGCTATTCGAGAAACCGATTTGCATCCGGTTGTCATTAAATTTTTGCATCGCGACTATCCTAGCTTCAGCGAACTGCTGCAATTTCGCAATCAGTACACTATTGCCAAGAATCTACGTTTGCCGGGAGTTGTTGCACCTTATAGTCTCGAATCCTACAACAATAGCTATGCCTTAGTGATGGAGGACTTCGGCGGCATTTCCCTGCGACAGTACGTGCAGATGCGATCGCTAACCCTCACCGAAGTCTTAGAAATCGCCTTGCAACTTGCCGAAATTTTGGATGGATTGTATCGCCATCGGGTGATTCATAAAGATATTAAACCTGCCAATATTCTGATTTTTCCCGAAACTAAAAAAATTAAATTAATTGACTTTAGTATTGCTTCGCTATTGCCACGAGAAACCCAAGAAATTCAAAATCCAAACGTCTTAGAAGGAACTCTCGCTTATATTTCTCCCGAACAAACCGGACGGATGAACCGAGGTATTGACTATCGGACTGATTTTTATTCTTTAGGCGTGACATTATACGAATTACTAACAGGAAAACTACCCTTTGAATGTGACGATCCGATGGAGTTAGTTCACTCGCATATTGCTAAAATTCCTCCGGCATTAGGCAACGAGGAACGGGGAAGGGAGAACCGAGAAAAGATTCCGCAAGCAATCTCGGATATAGTCATGAAGCTGATGGCAAAGAATGCAGAAGATCGCTATCAAAGTGCTTTGGGATTGAAGCATGACTTAGAGCGATGTTTATCCGAATGGCGAGAAACTGGCAAGATCGAAACCTTTGCATTGGCGCAACGAGATGTTTGCGATCGGTTCCTGATTCCCGAAAAACTCTACGGACGAGAAACCGAAGTATCTACGCTGCTGCAAGCATTCGAGCGGGTTAGCCTTGGTGCAACGGAAATGATGCTGGTAGCTGGGTTTTCCGGCATTGGAAAAACTGCTGTTGTCAGCGAAGTACACAAGCCAATCGTTCGGCAACGCGGATATTTCATTAAAGGTAAATATGACCAATTTCAGCGCAACATACCGTTTAGCGCCTTCGTGCAAGCTTTCCGAGATTTAATGGAGCAATTGTTAACCGAAAGCGATGCCCAAATTCAACAGTGGAAAAGCAAAATATTATCAGCACTGGGAGAAAACGGACAAGTTATTATTGAAGTTATTCCCGAATTAGAGATAATTATCGGTCGGCAAACACCAGCACCAGAATTATCAGGAACGGCAGCCCAAAATAGATTTAATTTATTGTTTCAAAAATTTACCCAAGTTTTTACCAGTGCAGAACATCCCTTAGTGATGTTTTTAGATGATTTGCAATGGGCTGATGCGGCATCGCTGAACTTAATGCAGCTTTTAATGGCTGATACGGGTTATCTTTTGTTGATTGGTGCGTATCGCGATAACGAAGTCAATCCAGCCCATCCATTGATGTTGACTTTGGGTGAAATGCACAAAAAACAAGCCACGATTAATACGATTACTTTAGCACCCCTGAGTCAAGTTACAGTCAATCAATTAGTCGCCGATACGCTGAAATCTCCGAGAGATTTGGCAGGTAATCTTTCGGAATTAATTTATCAAAAAACTAAAGGAAATCCGTTTTTCGCGACTCAGTTTCTCAAAGCATTATATCAAGAAAATATCATTCAATTTGATTTTGATTCGGGCTGTTGGCAGTGCGATCTTGCCCAAGTGAATCAGCAGGCACTTACCGATGATGTTGTGACCTTTATGGCATTGCGATTGCAAAAATTGCCGCGATCGACTCAAAATGTATTGCAATTGGCTGCTTGTATTGGCAATCAGTTCGATCTGGCAATTTTGGCCATTGTTTCGGAACAGTCAGAAATAGAAACTGCTGCTGAATTGTGGAAAGCGTTACAAGAAGGATTGATTTTACCGATTAGTGATGTTTATAAATTTTACCAACCAGAGTCATTAGTCAATAGTCATTTGTCATTGGCAGGCGAAGCAGAAAAAACGATCGATGACCGAGGACAAATGACAGTTACCTACAGATTTTTGCACGATCGAGTACAACAAGCGGCTTATTCGCTGATTCCCGACCATCAAAAGCAAGCAACTCATCTTCAAATTGGCAGGTTAATTCAGCAAAATTTATCGGAAATAGAACAGGAGGAAAATCTGTTCGATCTGGTCGGACATTTGAATAAAGGAATTAAGTTAATTACTGAACCGAGAGAACTAGAAATATTAGCGCAATTAAACTTAAAAGCTGGAATTAAGGCGAGACATTCTACAGCCTACGCAGCAGCCAGAACGTATTGCCAAACAGGAATCGATCTATTACAAACAAACTGTTGGCAAAGTCAGTATGAATTGGCGCTGAATCTCTACATTGCGGCAGCGGAAGCAAGTTATTTAAATAGTGACTTTGAGGGCATGGAACAGATTGCAAATATCGTGTTGCGATCGGCTTGCTCGATTTTAGACAAAATCAAAATTTATGAAATTCAAATTGCCGCCCAAGTTTTACAAAGTAATGTCTTGGAAGCGATCGCAATTGGCAGAAAAGCATTAAAACAATTGGGGATTGAACTACCTGCCGAACCCGATCGAGACCAGACTGGCAGAATGCTACAAAGCGTTGCTACCCAACTTGAAGGCAGACAAATTGAAGACGCGATCGATCTGCCATTAATGACCGATCCTAACGCTCAGGCTGCAATGGAATTGATGGCAATGTTGTTTTCACCAATCATCCAAGGAATGCCCGGTTTATTACCATTTCTGAGTTCGATGATGGTGAGTTTATCTCTGCGATCGGGCAATACTTTAGCCTCAACAACTGGATATGGCATTCACGGTATGGTATTGTGTGCTTTCTTGGCAGATATTCCTACTGGATATGCTTTTGGTAAATTGGCTCTCAATTTACTAGAAAAATTTAATATACAAAAGAATAAATCCGTTGTAATGTCTCTGTTTGGCTGCTTTATTCAACATTATCAAGAAAGATTGGATGCGACCATACCAACTCTGAAAACAGCTTACAATGCTGGCATAGAAACTGGAGATTTTTTACACGCTGGTTTTGCTCTTAGCGGTCACAGTAACAGCAGGTTTTTTAGCGGTGAAGAACTAAACAGTTTTACTCAAGATATGGCTGAGTGTAGCTTGGCATTGGCTCAGGTAAAACAATATTCGGCTCGAGCCTATCTCAATTTAGGAAAACAAACAGCAGAAAACTTGATTGAATTAGTCAACCCACCCCATTGCTTAGTTGGTGATTCCTACAATGAAACATTGATGCTAACTAAGCATCAGCAAGATAATGACTTTATAGCGATCGCCCAAGCTTATATCCACAAACTGCTGCTTGCTTACTATTTTGGTCATTATACAGATGCACGCAATTATATCGCCCAAGCCAATTCGTGTTTAATGGCAGTATCGAGTTCGATTTTCGTGCCTATTTTCCATTTTTATGCAGCGCTAACTTATCTAGCACTCTTCTCCACTCAGCCAGAATCTGAGCGATCCGAACTGCTTGCTGTTGCTGTCAACCATCAAAAGATTCTGCACCAGTGGGCAAACTATACTCCGATCAATCACTTACATAAATGGTATCTAGTAGAAGCTGAACGTTATCGAGTTTTGGGTGAAAAATTCGCTGCCAGTGAATGTTATGACCGAGCTATAAATCTGGCGAAAGAACATCAATTCATTAACGAAGAATCTCTCGCTTATGAACTGGCGGCCAAATTTTACTTGCAATGGAATAAACAGCGCATCGCCCAAGAATACGCGATCGAAGCCTACTACGCTTATGCTCGCTGGGGCGCAAAAGCCAAAGTCGCCGACTTGGAAAAACGCTATCCCCAATTACTCGCTCCCATATTACAGCAAACCCATTCTCCCCTCTCCAAGAGCGAAACTGTCTTCGCTTTGAACAGTGTAACCTCTGCAAGTTTCTCCACTTCCAATAGTAGTGTCTCTGCAACTCTAGATTTAGCGGCTATTCTGAAAGCTTCCCAAACTATTTCAAGTGAAATCGAACTGGAAAAATTGCTTTCATCGTTGTTGAAAATCGTCATCGAAAATGCGGGGGCTGATAAATGCGTGTTAATGCTGTGGCGAGACGATCGCCTACTAATTAAAGGAAGGATTACTGTAGGGACGGAACCAGTTGTATTGCAGAGAATTCCGATTGAAGATAGTCAGGAAATTCCCCTGAAGTTAATTTACAAAGTCAAGCATAACAAGCAAACTGCTGTCATGGTTGATGCGAGTGCCGATCTAACTTTAGCCAACGATCCATATATCATAAGTCAGCAGCCTAAGAGTATTTTGTGCAGCCCGATTTTGTATCAAGGAAAGTTGATGGGCATTCTATATCTCGAAAATAATTTAGCAACGGGGGCATTTACAAAAGATCGCGTCGAACTGTTGAATCTACTTTGCACTCAAGCCGCCATTTCTCTAGAAAATGCCCGACTTTATCAACGTTCTCAGGAATATGCCCAACAGCTAGAGCGATCGCTTGATGAGTTGAGCGCTAGTAATTCTCGCTTCCACAACTTAGTAAATAACGTTCCAGGCGTTGTTTATCAATTCCGCATATCCGCTGATGGTGTAATGTCACTACCTTATATCAGCGCAGACTGTTATGAACTATACGAAATTACGCCAGAGCAAGCGATCGCTAACGTGCAGTCGATCGTGCAGATGATCCATCCAGATGATATTGCCAGTCACCGAGACTCCTTTACCAAGTCAATGCAAACGCTAACTCCTTTTGAGTGGTCAGGTCGAATTGTCACGCCATCTGGAATTGTAAAATGGATTTATGGAGAAGCCCGAATCGAACAACAAGCGGATGGCACTTTAGTTTGGGATGGCTTATTTTTAGATATTAGCGATCGCAAACTGGCGGAACTTGCTTTGCAGCAAAAAACCCAAGATTTAGCACAAGCTCTTACCGAGCTACAAAACGCTCAATTACAAATAGTGCAAAGTGAAAAAATGTCAGCACTGGGTAATCTGGTAGCTGGAATAGCTCACGAAATGAATAATCCTTTGGGGTTTATTTCTGCTAGCCTCCAGCAAGCTAAACCCACCTTCACGGATATTGTCGAACACTTAAAACTATATCAAAAAAGTCTGACCGAGCCAACTGAAGAAATTCTCGCTCATGCCGCAGAAATTGACTTGGATTATAACTTGGAAGACTTGCCGAAGGTCATCAATGCCATGTCTATTGCCTGCGACAGGTTAAGAAATATCAGCACTTCCCTCCGAATTTTTTCTCGTGCCGATCGAGATTATCAAGTGCGGTTTAATATTCACGAAGGCATTGATAGCACGCTTTTAATTCTCAAACATCGTTTGAAAGCAAATAAGCACCGTCCCGCCATTGAAGTGATTACTAATTACGGTAATTTACCCCCGATCGAGTGCTTTCCCGGCCAATTAAATCAAGTTTTTATGAATATTATAGCTAACGCGATCGATGCTTTAGAGGAATCGAATATCGGGCGAAATATGGCCGAAATTAAAGCGAGTCCCAATCGAATTAGCATTCAAACTTCTAGGGAGGATGAGGTGGTAAAAATTGCGATCGTCGATAATGGTTGTGGCATGAATGAATCAGTCAAAGAAAAGATATTCGATCATTTATTTACCACCAAATGTGTAGGAAAAGGCACCGGATTGGGATTGGCGATCGCTAAGTCGATCGTCGTGGAAAAACACGGCGGTTCAATTCGCGTCAATTCTCAATTGGGCGGAGGAACGGAATTTATCATCACTCTACCCGCGAAAGTCAAACAAACAATAGAAAAAAAAGCACTGCTACCTTAGATCGACCTAAGTAGGCGGGCTTAAATAAATGTGAAATTAAAAAATCTAATCTTCTTTTTTGTTACGTTAAATTTATTGACACCCGCCTACTTACCGATCTGCTTTCAAAACTTAGCAGCCATGAATAACTCCCATCAAGAACCCAAATGGCATTCAGATATACAAATTCCCAATTATCAAATTTTAGAAACAATTTATTCAGGAAGCCGCACTTTAGTTTATCGGGCTATCCGTACCTTAGACCGATTGCCTGTCGTCATCAAACTACTGAAAAACGAGTACCCCACCTTCAGCGAACTGGTGAAATTTCGCAATCAGTATACGATTGCTAAAAACCTGCATCAGCCGGGAATCATTCAAACTTATAGCTTAGAGCCCTATCGAAATGGCTACGTATTAATAATGGAGGACTTTGGGGGTATTTCTTTAAAAGAATGGGCTTTGAAAAGGGAAAATGCACCATCTTTGAGAAATTTTTTAGAGGCCGCGATCGCGCTATGCGATACCTTAAACATTCTCTATCAAGAACGCATCATTCATAAAGACATCAAACCTGCCAACATCCTCATTCATCCCGAAACCCAACAAATCAAACTAATTGACTTCAGCATCGCGTCTTTACTACCCAGAGAAACTCCAGAAATTCAAAACCCCAATGTATTGGAAGGTACTCTCGCTTATCTTTCCCCAGAACAAACGGGACGGATGAATCGAGCCATTGATTATCGCAGCGATTTCTATTCGCTGGGAGTGACATTCTACGAACTATTAACCGGACAACTGCCGTTTCCAACTAACGATCCGATGGAGTTGGTGCATTGTCATATTGCCCAACAGCCTCCCTCCGCCTGCGATATCAGGACAGACATCCCCCTGATGTTAGGTGAAATCATCCGCAAACTGATGGCAAAGAATGCAGAAGATCGCTATCAAAGCGCGATCGGACTAAAGCATGACTTGCTCAAATGCCAGCAGGAATGGCAAGCTAAGGGTAACTATACTTGGTTCGAGCTAGGAGAGCGAGACTTCAGCGATCGCTTTGCCATTCCCGAAAAACTCTACGGACGGGAACGGGAAGTACAAACGCTACTGGAAACCTTTGGTAGAGTTGCTAACGGAGCCTTTGAGCTAATGCTGGTGGCGGGTTTTTCCGGTATTGGTAAAACTGCCGTCGTCAACGAAGTTCACAAACCAATTGTGCGTTGGAATGGCTACTTCATCAAAGGCAAATACGACCAGTTCAACCGCAACATTCCCTTTTGGGCTTTCGTGCAAGCCTTTCGGGATTTAATGGCACAACTGCTCAGTGAAAGCGACGAGCAACTGCAAGTATGGAAAGACAAAATTTTATCGGCTTTAGGTCAAAACGGACAAGTCTTAATCGAGGTAATTCCAGAACTCGAACAAATTATCGGTAAACAATCGCCCGTACCCGAACTTTCCAGCAGTGCAGCCCAGAATCGCTTCAACTTGCTGTTTCAGAAATTTATTGGCTTATTTGCTACCCCAGAGCATCCGCTGACGATCTTCCTCGATGACTTGCAGTGGGCAGATTTAGCTTCCCTTCAGCTGATCGAGTTGCTGATGAGTGAAGGCGATCGCGGTTATCTATTTATTCTCGGAGCTTATCGGGATAACGAAGTCTTTCCAGCCCATCCCCTCATTTTGACATTGGAAGAGATTAAAAAAACTGGCGCTACGATCGATACTTTAACTCTGGCATCCTTGAGCCAATCGGATATCAATTATCTGATTGCCGATACATTAAATTGTGCGATCGAACTAGCACAGCCGCTAGCAGAATTGGTCTATCGAAAAACTAAGGGCAATCCCTTTTTTACCGCCCAATTTCTCAAATCTTTACACGAGGAAGGCTATATTACCTTTAATTCGCAAGTGGGATACTGGCAGTGCGATATGACAACAGTGCGTTCGCTCTCTCTCACAGAGGATGTCGTAGAATTCATGACGCGGCAACTTTTGAAATTGCCCCTAGAAACTCAAAATATTTTGAAGTTAGCAGCTTGTATCGGTAACTCTTTTGATTTAAATACTTTAGCGATCGTCAATGAAAAATCTCAACCCGAAACGGCAGCAGATTTGTGGAAAGCACTGCAAGAAGGCTTGATTTTACCGATTACAGAAGTATACAAGTTTTTCCTGCCAGGGGAAAAGAGCCAAGCGCAAGTTACAGAGTTACCTTCGGTTTCTTATCGTTTTCTGCACGATCGCGTTCAGCAAGCGGCTTATGCGCTAATTCTAGACGACCGAAAACAGACAACGCATCTCAAAATTGGGCAACTGCTGCTAAAAAATAGGCCGATCGCAGAATTAGACGAAAATTTGTTTGAAATTGTCAATCAATTTAATATCGGCAAATCCTTAATTGTCGAACCATCGCAACAAATCCAACTAATCGAACTCAATTTGCAAGCAGCACGAAAAGCCAGAGCCGCCACAGCTTATGCAGCCTCGTATCAGTATGCCACTACAGGTATTAGCTTGCTAAATTTTCCCAACATTGAAGAGAACTCCGGCTGGCAAACACACTACAAAATCACCCTAGAACTGCATGAATTAGCAGCGGAAACCGCTTACCTCAACGGTGATTTTGCCGGGATGGAACGATGGACAGACATCGTTCTCCAACAAGCAAAAACTGCCGTTGACAAAATGAAAGTTTATGCTGTCAAAATCCAAGCTTATATGGCGCAAATTAAAAACCTAGAAGCCGTCAAAATTGGATTAGAAGCTCTGGAATTGTTGGGAGTGAGTTTACCTGAATCCGCCGAGCCATCAAACATTCAGCAAGCACTCACTCAAACAGCAACCAAACTAGAGGGTAAGAAAATCGAGGATTTGCTCGACCTACCGTTAATGACAGATGTTGAAAAGCTAGCAACTGCCAGGATGTTAACAATTATGTTTACTCCTACCTATCAAGCTGCACCGACATTATTACCGTTAGTTGTATGTGAATTGATGAATTTATTGCTCGACTATGGTAATTCACCCTTTTCTAGTTCGGGTTTCACTTTTTATGGGTTGCTGTTAAATGGAGTATTTCAGGATATTGAATCGGGCTATAAATTTGGCAGGTTAGCTCTCGGTCTAGCGAAACAATTCAATGCTCCCGATATCAAAGCATTTGTATTCCATTTGGTAGGAGCGTGTGCGATTTATGGCAAAGTTCATCTGAGCGAAACATTACCAATTCTTCGGGAAGGTTACGAAAGCGGACTGGAAGGTGGAAATTTTGAACAGGCTGGCTACGCGGCGATGATTAAATACGAACACGCTTATTTTATGGGAGAAGAACTAGGCGTATTAGCAACAGAAATAGCACGCATTAATGATGCTCTAACTCGGCTCGAACAAGAAATTTCTTTGGGTTGGCATAAAATCACGCAACAAGCAGTCTCGAACCTGTTGACTATATCAAAAAATCCCTGCTCTTTTGAAGGTGAGTTTTATAACGAAAAAACATCTTTGCTACGGCAGGAAGAAACAAATGATAAAGTTGGTATTGGTTATTTTTATATTAATAAATCAATTATTTGTTATTTATTTGAAGACTATCATCAAGCAAGAGAAAATGCTCTACACGCGGAACAGTATTTAGATAGATTGCAAGGAAGTCTTTCAGTTTTAGTATTTTATTTCTATGATTCTTTAACGCACTTAGCAATCTATCCATCCGTGCCAAATGCTCAACAAGAAAACTTTTTAAATCGAGTCGCAACCAACCAGCAAAAGCTGAAGAAGTGGGTAGATAGTGCGCCGATGAATTTCTCGCACAAATTTCTTTTAGTCGAAGCCCAAAAAGAGCAAGTGCTAGGAAATAAAGCCGAAGCAATTAACTATTACGATCGCGCGATCGCCCAAGCCAAAGCTAACGGCTACATCCAAGAAGAAGCTTTAGCCAACGAACTCGCTGCCAAGTTCTACCTCGACTGGGACAAACAGCGGATTGCTAGAGAATACATGATTGAAGCTTACTACGGCTACACCCGATGGGGTGCTAAAGCTAAGGTTGCCGATCTGGAAACTCGCCACTCACAACTGCTGACACCCATCCTTCAGCAGAAGCGCTCCACTCTCTCGGTTAACGAAACTGTCTTTGCAACGGCAAAGGTAACTTCGACCAGTTCCTCTAGCAGTATCTCTGATTCCCTCGATTTAGCTACCATTCTCAAAGCTTCCCAAACTATCTCAGGCGAAATCGAACTGGAAAAACTACTTTCATCATTACTTTCGATCGTTATTGAAAATGCGGGGGCTGATAAGTGCGTATTAATGCTTTCCGAATCCGGTAATTTACTGGTGCGGGGATTAGCAAAACTGGAGCTAAATAACGATGAAAATTCGGAGGTCGATCGGTTTTCCATAGTTACGACTCGACAGCCAGTTGAAGAGTCGATCGACATCCCAGTTGGGTTGATTAATACCGTGAAACGCTCCTTAAAACCCGTGGTAATTTCTGATGCGACAATTCATCCGCAATTAATTAATGAACCCTATATTCAGCAACAACAAACCAAGAGTATTTTGTGTAGTCCGATTTTACATCAAGGGAAGTTGCTGGGGGTTTTGTATCTAGAAAATAATTTAGCAATGGGGGCGTTTAATGATGAGCGAGTGCAAGTACTAAATTTACTCAGCGCTCAAGCTGCTATTTCTCTAGAAAATGCGGGACTTTACGAGCGATCGCAGCAATATTCCCAACAGTTAGAACAAGCTTTACATGACTTGCAGCAAACCCAATTGCAAATGATTCAAAGCGAAAAAATGTCAGCATTGGGCAACTTAATTGCTGGTGTCGCGCATGAAATTAATAACCCAGTCGGCTTTATTTCCGGCAATTTGAACGAAACTAAATCTTCAGTTCGAGACTTAGTGGAACATTTAAATTTGTATCGCACCCAAGCATCTGCTACCGAAATTGCCGACCATGCGGAAGAGATCGATTTAGATTACCTCATTCAAGACCTGCCCAAAATAATTGATGCGATGGAATTGGGCTGCGATCGCCTTCGGAACATTAGCACTTCACTCCGCATTTTTTCGCGTTCTGATAAAAATTACAAAGTATCATTTAACCTTCATGAAGGTATTGATAGCACTATTTTAATTCTCAAACATCGTCTCAAAGCGAACGAGCAACGTCCGGCAATTAAAGTGATTACCAACTATGGCGATTTACCTCAGATCGAGTGTTTTCCCGGACAACTCAATCAAGTTTTTATGAATATTATTGCTAATGCTATCGATGCTATAGATGAATCAAATATCGGTCGAAGCTTTGCAGAAATAAAAGCCAAACCTAACTTGATTACAATTACTACATCTGCCGAAAAAGAACAGGTGAAAATCGCGATCGCTGATAATGGTCGGGGAATGTCAGAGGAAGTTAAAAGCAAGATTTTCGATCGTCTATTTACTACCAAAGCAGTGGGGAAAGGGACGGGATTGGGATTGGCGATCGCCAAGTCGATCGTCGTCGAAAAACATGGCGGTTCCCTACAAGTCAATTCTATACTGGGATCGGGCACGGAATTTACGATCGCCTTACCAATTCAGGGACGGGAAACCAGTTAACTGTTGTTCGTTGATATTTGTAATCTTTTAGCAAACTTGTCATTAATTTTTTTTTCAAAGATTGCCATGAATAAATCTTTCACAAACCATCACCCAAACACAGACCATCAAATTCTTAACTATCGAATTATTGAAACTATTTATTCCGGAAGTCGTACCTTAGTGTATCGAGCCATCCGTACTTCAGACCAATTACCTGTTGCAATCAAACTCCTAAAAAATCCTTATCCCAATTTCAACGAACTGGTACAATTTCGCAATCAATATACTATTACTAAAAATCTGCGATCGTCCTCGATTGTCCAAACCTATAGCCTAGAACCATATCAAAATAGCTATGCTTTGGTTATGGAAGATTTCGGAGGAATTTCTTTAAAAAATTACGTCCAAAAAGTCAATTTTCAATTTCTAAAAGAATTTTTAGATATAGCGATCGCCATCTGTAATGCTCTGGACGTTTTATATCGCCAGAGAGTAATCCATAAAGATATCAAACCCAGCAACATTCTGATTAATCCCCAAACCAAAGAAGTTAAGTTAATCGACTTTAGTATTGCTTCACTGCTACCCAGAGAAACCCAAACTATATTAAATCCC
>DATNQN010000126.1 GCA_036703985.1 Leptolyngbyaceae cyanobacterium | reverse complement strand
ACCGGTCAAACTCGTACCATTACCACCACATTAGCCGTCCCCGCCAACTACAACGGCCCGACTTCCGTCACCAACACCGCCACCGTTAACTCTGGTAATGACAGCAATCCGAATAACAATACGGCTAACGCACAGACTAATATTCAGCAAAACGCCGATGTCGTAACTACCAAAACCGGGCCAGCCACAGTAACGCCCGGTGGTAGCATTACTTACACCATTAGCACCACGAATAATGGCCCCAATCCCGCCATCAACACGATCGTTCGAGATACCATCCCGCCGGAAACTACCTTCAGCAGTGCTTCCGATGGCGGTACTTTTGCCAATGGAGTTGTAACTTTTCCTGCTATCCCTAGTTTGGCTTCAGGAGTCACGGTAACTCGCACCGTTACCGTCATCGCTCCCACCACTGGCGGCCCATTAGTCAACCGTGCTTCCAACACTTCCGACACGCCTGACCCCAACCCCACTAATAACGATGGTTCTCAGCCACCCGCGCAGGTAACTACAACTCTCACTCCACTGTCTGCTGATTTGATCACCGTTAAAAACGGGCCTGCTACAGTAGCGCCCGGTGGTAGCATCACTTACAGCATTAACACTACAAATAATGGCCCCAGCGCCGCTACCAACGTCATTATTCGAGATACCATCCCCCCCGAAACTACCTTTAGCAGTGCCTCCGATGGCGGTACTTTTGCCAACGGTGTAGTTACTTTTCCTCCTATTTCCAGTCTGCCATCAGGAGTTACGGTGACTCGTTTCGTCACCGTGACCGCTCCTACTAGCGGTGGCCCATTAGTCAACAGTGCTTCTAATACTTCCGATACGCCTGACCCCAATCCCACTAATAACGATGGTTCTCAACCACCCGCTCGGGTAACCACTACTTTAACTAGTGTTGCCGATGTCATTACCACTAAAACAGGCCCAGCCACAGTAGCCCCCGGCGGTAGCATCACTTATACCATCACCACCACGAACAATGGACCCAATGCAGCCACCAATGTAGTTATTCGAGATAACATCCCCCCAGAAACCACCTTCAGTAGCGCATCCGATGGCGGTACTTTTGCCAATGGGGTGGTTACCTTCCCAGTCATTCCCAGTTTGGCATCAGGAGCTAGCGTTACGCGCACGGTTACCGTGACGGCTCCAGCTAGCGGTGGCCCATTGGTGAACCGGGCTTCCAATACCTCCGATACCCCTGACCCCACGCCCAATAATAATGATGGTTCTCAGCCGCCAGCGCAGGTAACTACTACTCTTACTCAACCGTCTGCGGATGTCATCACGACAAAAACAGGCCCAACGACGATCGCGCCCGGTGGTACCATCGCTTACACGATTACCACCACGAACAATGGCCCTTCCCCAGCAACTAATGTAGCGATTCGGGATACCATCCCGCCAGAAACCACCTTCAGTAGTGCATCCGATGGCGGTACTTTTGCTAACGGTGTCGTCACATTTCCACCCATTGCTAATTTGGCACCGAATACTAGCGTTACTCGCACCGTAACGGTAACCGCTCCGGCTAGTGGTGGCCCATTGGTAAACCGTGCTGCTAACACTTCCGATACACCAGACCCAAATCCTACTAATAACGATGGTTCTCAACCGCCAGCGCAGGTAGTCACAACTCTTACTACCACTAACAACGCGGCTGACGTGATTACTACTAAGACCGGGCCTAGCACGGTCGCACCCGGCGGTACGATTAGTTACACTATTACCACTGTTAACAACGGCCCTTCACCAGCAACTAATGTAGTGATTCGGGATACCTTACCAGCTGGCGTTACTTTCAGCAGTGCTTCCGATGGCGGTACTTTTGCCGATGGTGTGGTGACTTTCCCGGCAATTCCAAGTTTGGCGTCAGGAGCCAGCGTCACGCGCACGATTACCGTGACGGCTCCAAGTAGCGGTGGGCCACTGGTTAACCGAGCATCCAACACTTCCGATACTCCCGACCCAAATCCCGTTAATAACGATGGTTCTCAACCGCCCGCCCAAGTGGTCACCACCCTTTCTACACCCACCACATCGGCTGATGTGATTACCACGAAGACCGGGCCATCGACGATCGCGCCCGGTGCTACCATCACCTACACGATTACCACTCGCAACAACGGGCCAGACCAGGCCACTAACGTGATTATTCGCGATCGCATTCCGCCGGAAACTACCTTCGGCAGCGCTTCCGATGGCGGTACTTTTGCCGATGGCGTAGTGACTTTCCCCATTATCCCCACCTTGGCATCAGGAGCCAGCATCACCCGCACGGTAACGGTAACTGCCCCAACTAGCGGCGGGCCACTGGTGAACCGAGCATCCAACACTTCCGATACTCCCGATCCAACTCCCGCTAATAACGATGGTTCTCAACCGCCCGCCCAAGTGGTAACCACCCTTTCTACACCCACCACATCGGCTGATGTGATTACCACGAAGACCGGGCCATCGACGATCGCGCCCGGTGCTACCATCACCTACACGATTACCACTCGCAACAACGGGCCAGACCAGGCTACTAACGTGATTATTCGCGATGGCATCCCGCCGGAAACTACCTTCAGCAGTGCTTCTGATGGCGGTACTTTCGCTAATGGCGTGGTGACTTTCCCGGCGATTCCTAGTTTGGCGTCAGGAGCCAGCGTCACGCGCACGGTGACGGTCATTGCCCCAGCGAGCGGCGGGCCATTAGTTAACCGAGCATCCAACACTTCCGACACTCCCGACCCAACTCCGGCTAATAACGATGGTTCTCAACCGCCAGCCCAGGTAGTCACAACTCTCACCCCGCCTGCTCCTCCTACTCCTACAGATGTGGTGACAACCGTGACCAGCCCTACTCAGGTCGATCCTGGCAGTACGATTACTTACACCATCACTACCCAGAATAATGGCTCAACTCCAGCGAGTAACGTCATTATTCGCAATACTCTACCCCCTGGCGTCACTTTTAATAATGCTTCTGATGGCGGAATTTTAGTGGATGGTGTAGTTGTATTCCCGGCTATTCCCACTTTGGCACCAGGACAGAGCATTACCCGAACGATTACCGTTACGGCTCCGACAACTAGTAGTGGCCCGCTGGTGAACCAAGTCTCTAGCACTTCCGATACTCCTGACCCCACTCCCTCTAATAATGATGGTTCTCAGCCATCTAGCCAGGTAACGACGACCGTCACTCCCCAAACTACTAACGTGCAAGTAACGCAAGCTGGCCCAACTACGCCGGTTCCCGCAGGTAGTAACGTGACTTTGACGACTGGAGTAACTAATAATGGTACGATTCCAGCCACAAATGTTATCCTGACCAATCCTTTACCGCCAAACGTGACTTTTGTTTCGGCTACGCCTTCTCAGGGAACTTGCACTTTTGCTAATGGCTCTGTTACTTGCAATTTGGGTACGATTAATCCAAATCAAACGGTTAATGTTGCGATCGTCGTGATTCCTACTCAACCAGGAAATATTAGTAATCCGATTTCTGTAAGTGGAACTAATATTGCTAGTTCGAGTAGCAACAATATTACCACTCCGATCCAAGTAGTTCCGCCGCAAACAGACCTAGAGGTAACGCAAACTGGCCCAACGGAACCGCAGCCAATAGGTGAGAATACGACTTTTAATACCGTGGTAACGAATAAAGGACCCGTGACGGGAACGGCGGTTACTTTAACTAATCCGTTACCGCCAAATACTACTTTTGTGTCAGCTACGCCTACTCAAGGCACTTGCCAACTGACAACTAATAATGTCGTTTGTAATTTGGGTGATTTGAATCCGGGTCAATCGGTAAATATTGCAACGGTGGTAACTCCAACTGCACCGGGAACTATTACTAATCAGGTGACGATCGCATCCCCAAATGATTCTAATCCAGCGAATAACCAAGCAAGTGCGATCGCTCAAATAATTGCTAGAGAACCCCGCGTCCGTTTGGTGAAGCGGATTACCTCCGTTATTAGGTCTGGTAGTGTTTTCTTGTTTAACAATCTGGTTGATGACCCAACCGATGAAAATGATAACGCTCCTGGTTGGAATCAATTTAGACCCCTTGGTGTAGTCTCGGTTCCCGTCTCCGAACCAGTCCGGAGTGGGGATACGGTGGAATACACGATTTACTTTTTATCTGATGGTACGACGCCTGCGGATAATGTCAGAATTTGCGATGCAATTCCCGATAATACAACTTTTATCCCTGATGGTTTTGGCTCCGGTCGGGGTATGCAGTTAAATTTAGCTGGGGTAGTTTCAGCTTTGACAAACGACCAAGATGGCGATGTGGGAAGATTTTTCTCGGTGTTAGCACCTTTGCCTACGGGTAATCCTTGCGTTAATCCGAATAATCCAAACGGAACGGTATTGTTTAATATCGATCGCATTCCCAGTAAGGCTGGTAATAATTTTGGTTTCGTGCGTTTCCGAGTCAGAGTTGATTAGGAAGAGAGAAACCAGGTTTCTTGAAGAAACCTGGTTTCTGGGATTACCGAACTGGTATTCTAGTTGTCCGCTCACTCAAATCCAAAAAATTCAGTTATTATTTCCTTTTCTTTGAAGCAGTTTGAGACTGACTTTTGGCAGATTTCTTAATTTGTTGTTCGCTCGCATATTTTGAGATAAATTTCTGCGGCGAATCAATAGGTGTCTCAGCAATACCAAGGCAAACAAAATCAGCCCATATTTCTTTAGTTAATAAGCTTAAAGCGGTGTCCTTATTTTGAGTAGCGATCGCACCTACAACTTGCTGCCATCCTTCTCGCAATGATTCAATATTCGGGTCTTCTACTGAAAACTGACTCAGCAAAGAAAGCGCATTTTTCAAATATTCCGAATCGGGTGAGATTTTTTTTATTTTTACCCCCCGCTCGATTAATTTTAACCAAACTGGTAACAATTCCTGCCATTTATTTTGCTGTAACTGCTTTAATGCTTCTTCTTCCATTCCCAAAGCACCCCAAACACAAATAGCAGCTACAGCCAGTTTATAATCTTTGCTTTTCAAAGCATTATTCCATAATTTTTGTGCTTGCTTTTGAAATCGACTTACCAAAAATTTGTATGCTTCTCGAACTTGTTCGGGAATAGTTACTTTATAAACAGTCTCTCCTCTGGGTAATCTATCTCCTCGATAGGAAAGGAAATTATGAGAACCGCATAAGTGAATTTTGCGATCGACTACCACTTCTTTTGCATGGGAATTTCCTAGCCAAAATATTTGCACCGCAGGTAAACCATCTGGTGTCTTAATCCCTGTTAGCTTTTGCTGTAGAGTTGGGGAAATTTGTCGTTCTTCTTCTTCCTGCTTGCGTGCAATTCCATAACCAATTAAAACGGCAACTCCCTGTTTAGCGATATTTTCAAGTAGCTTAATAAATTCATCATCTATTACTTCTTCACTCACCCAAGGGGAAAAAATAAGTATCTCTTGACGCGCCGATTTTAGAGTATCTAAAAAAGCTTTGCGGATTTGGCTATCACGCAGTAAAATAACAGGATATGTTTCATTGCTTAACGCAGTTTTATTTTGCTCTGGATTAATCCTAATTTCTAAAACATTTTCAATTGCTATATGGTTAATTTTTTCAATTCTTGCCTCAACTTCCGCGTTTTTCGCTTCCATCAGTAGATTGCGATCGCTGCCAATACTCTCTTCACTAATAGAGAACAACTCTTGCAAAGAAATCATCCCTGCATCTTGCATAATATTCAGCCAAGTTGAAGGATATTCTAATATCTGTTTACCGCGTCTAACTTGCAGGTTTATTTTATCTTCAAGGAGATCGAAAATAACGAAAATTGAGATGGCTTGCCAGATAGATGTAGGTTCATCTATTATGCTTGCTTCAGTAAGAATTTTACCTTCTTTTGGCGCGTGAATTCCTAAACTTGAAGCCTCAATTATTTGCTGAAATTCCTCAAGGGACAAGGAGTATATATTGGGACTTCTATTCTCGATCGCCAGAGAATCTGGTAACTCTGGTAAATCAATATTGGTTTCTTTTAAAGGAGAAGCGAGGAAAAAAAGATTGCAGTTTAATGGATCGATAATAGCATAAATTTGTTTAGTTTGTGGGGGTTGAGGAACAGAACCTTGTTCGTAAAATTGTCTTCCTTGGGGAGTAAGTGCGATCGATCCATTAGTCGTCCATGCTAATGTTTGTAAAGATCGGAGCGTTCTAGTAGTATTTTGCACGAATACAGGATCGAGTCCCAGTACATTTGCTAATTCATCCATTGTTGGCGGCGGATCGAGTTCAATTCCAGCGCGAAGAATAAATTCTTCGAGTACATTAAATTTACGCGGTTCGCTAATAGTCACTTCTACGGTTACTTGGGAAACGCTATAGCGAAATTGACGCGCTGCTAAGACAGATAAACCTGGACTTTGCTGCTCAATTTTGTCTGTAATTTCTTTTAAATTAGCATCAATTGGTTTAGGAGAAGATGCTAGAAACATTTATTTATTAATCCTCAATGACGACACAATGTTGAACAACCCCTCCCCAAAGCAAAGCCAGGAGGAAAGTATTTCTCCCCCTTCCCTGCAAGGGAAGGGGGTTGGGAGGTTAGGTTTTTCTTAATCGAATATTTGAGAAACATCAATTAAGCCTCCATGACGACGCACGATATCGGAAATATTAGAATACATACTGCCAACTCCTCGCGCTTCCTGAGTAAATAAGGAATGACAACCTACAACTATTAGCAATTCTTGAGCGCGAGAAAAAGCCACATTCACCCGTTCTAACTTTTTGGCAAAACCTACATCTTTCTTCCTGTTATTGCGAACCATGCTAACAATAACTACTGCACGTTCCATACCTTGAAATCGGTCAACTGTACCAGTTCTTATTTGCAAGGAAGGAAAATTTTTGGGATTTATTCTTTCTTCAATTAGTCTCAATTGAGCGCCGTAAAAAGTAATTATCCCTATTTCTTTGCGGGGATTTCCAGCAGCAACTTTGATAAACCAAGCTTCTTCCATTTGCTGACACAAACGTTCAATTACATCAACTTCTTTAATATTTACTCTTGACGTTCCTTCTTGTCTTTCTTCAAAACCTTGTTCTAATGGCATTTTGACCCAAATTAGATGGTGATTTTGTTGGATAATTTTGCCATTCAGATTGTGTGCGCGTTGTCGATCGTAATCTACAATTCCACATTGCAGGCGATCGTCGTAAAACTGATTGATCGCACCCATAATAATCGGGTGCATCCTATACTGAATATTTAACTTACATTTAATACTTGGATTGGCAGCTTCAAATTGTCTTTTAAACAGAGATTGTTCTAAAAATGCCATTTCTTCTCTAGTAGTTCCCATTTCTTCAGCAATTTCTTCTATGCTATTTTCATGCAGCATTGGCGGTAATTGACGATAGTCACCAATTAAAACTAATTTCTTGCCTTTTAGCGCTGGAATTAGTAACTCTGGCGGCGTACATTTACTGACTTCATCAATAATTACTACATCAAAGTTATTGAATTCTCTGGCAAAACTATATCCAGCAGCTTGCACGCAAGTAATGCCGATAACGTTAGTATTATCAATATAAGTTCGTCGCAATTCGCTTCGATCTTGTACGGAGGGATTGCGTAATTTTTGAATCCAATCTTGGACTAGATTTTCGTAGCGACTGAGATAAGCTTCTTCTTTTTCTAATTCTTTTTGCCAAGCGTCGAATTGCGCTTTTACTGTGCGTAAAAAAGTTGGATCGGATAAACCTGTTGAAGGAACTGGTGGTTTTAATCGATCGGGTATTGCTTGCCATGCTGATTCCCACCATTTGCGATCGCTAATTAAATTTTCTGATGGCTTTTGTTGTATTTGTGTATCTATTTCATCTATTTGCTTTTGTAATTCCTTAACTTTCTTGTTAGCATTTTCATAGTCTTTTCGTAAAGTTGAAAGATGATTATTGAGATTATTTTTGAGATTTGATAGTGTAACCAAAGGGTCTAATAAAGAAACCAAACTCGTCAGCTTATTAATACCACTCTCCCAGTCACTTACCTGCGCGGATAATGTTGGTAATTGCTCTAAAACAGTTGAAATAGAGGTACTTTGTAGGCATCTTTCTATTACAGCACGTAAACTATCTGGTAATTGTTCAAACTGTTTCAATTCTGTTAAAAGCGATCGGCAATGTCTAGCCTTTGTCTCAGCCTGTTGACGTAAATTTTCTAATTGCCTTTGAGATTCGGACATTTGCCTTTTTAGATTGGCTAAGTCTTCATTAAATAGCTGAGTAGATGCGCTTTGTGAGTTAGCTGTTCCTACTACTAATCCCACTCTTAAATCTTGATTGAAAGCTTTAATAATGGCAACTCTAATATCGGGTAATTTCTGTTGGGCTAATTTCAACAAACCCTGAGAACTAATGCCTATTTGCAATGTTTCACCATTATACGATAGCAAACAACCATGTTGGCTGAGTAAAGCTTTAATAGATCCCAACTGAATATTTGCAATTATTTGCTGCCAAATTTCATCGAATCTGCGGTTTTGGTTATTTTGTTGTTCTGCCAACATTTGCTGGTAATTTCTTTGCATTTGAGCAACATTGGCAGCATGCTGCTGATAAATTTGTATGGCTTTTTGAGTTTCGTTAATTGATGCGATCGCACTTTTAGCTTCCGCCAGTCCCCTCCCAGCTTCTGAAACCGAACTAGGAACGCCTTTATGTAGCCAATAAGCTAACTGAAATACTGCACCAAATTCTAAACTAAATTCTTGTCGAGCGCTAGGATAAACCAAACCCAATCTCTTAGCTAAACTTAACGCTGTTTGCACGTTATCTTTAAACTCTTTTAAATAATTATGAGCAACTGCGGATTTTTTTAACCCATCTATTAGCTCGAAAAAAGGATAAAATACTCCAGCATCCTCCCAATTGAATGATTCAGCAGATTCTAGGAGGAAATCCAAATCTGAAACAATCGAATTAAGCTGAGTTTGCTGTGCTTTAATTTCCTCTTTTTGTCTTATAACCTCTTTTACCTCTCCGTCTATTCTAACCAGGCGATTTTGCCAGGTTCTTAGATTGCGTTCGATAGCTTCTTCAGCTTTCAAATAACTGGTAAATTTTTCTGTCGATGCTAATAACTGACGAAAAAAATCTACATTTTCTTTTCTTTTCGTCAGCCGCTTTTCGCAATCCTCAGCCGTATTTTTCAGCCAAGTACCAATTACTTGTTCCTCCAAAAATGGCAACCCTTCTTCCTCAACTCTTTCTGCGCGTCCCTTTCGTAAAGCACGAATTACCGGATTGTGAATTAATCTGCTGAGTGCGTTATCTACTGCTAAATTTGCTTGCGAAGCAATCAAAGTTCGTCCGCCTCGTAAAGCAATTTGGTAACAAATTTCAGCAATAACTGTTGTTTTTCCCGTACCTGGTGGCCCTTGAATTAGCACTAAATCATCGGCAGAAAGTACCGCTTCTACTGCGGCAATTTGGTCGGGATTAGCAGAGGGTAATAATAAATCTTCTGGTTTTAGTTTAATATTTTTTTGTAGGGGTCTTGCTTTGGCAGCATCAAAGAAAAATTCACCCAAATAAGGATTCTGAGCGTTACCTTTTTTTAACTCGTCTAAGGCTTTTTTCTTCCGCTTAATTTGGCTTAAATCTCCGGCTGCCTCGAAAGACAAAAATCCTTGTTTGGGAATTTGATAATTTCCTTCAATTATGCGATCGACTATTTCGGCATCTATCCTGATGCGGATAATTTTTTTGTCTCGGTCAATTTCTTCAATACTACCCAATCGATATTCAATTTGTTCGCCGTTAGCATCGGCAGCTATTTCCAAAAGCTGAATATCTTCATTGCGTGCTTTCGCTGCGCGTTGCCAAAAATTATCTGCTCTCAGGAAGATTCCAGAAGAACTATCAATATTGGCTTTAGCCGCATCAATTTCAAAGGTAATTTTCCTAGTTGCCGCACCATAGTTATGATTGATAAAAGGAACGCAGAATTGGCGCTCTTTGGCGATGCGTTCTTCAATATTTAAAAATGTTTGCCAAGCTTTAAGCTGTTCTTCTGTTGGCAAATGCTCTTCATAGAAAGGTAAATTTGTTATATTTGAAATAACCGATCGCGGTATACCGATGCGGTGTTGCCGATCGCGCAACAAACGGATACTATAAAGTAAGCTAAAACCATCGGCTTTTCCTTTATCCTGCGGTAATAATCGAGCCGATAGCACTCGCAAACCACCCTCTCCATTGTGGCTGACAACTGCAACCAAGCTTAAAGTTTTTTCCTGTTCTTGCAGGATAGCAGGTAATTCTGCATCATGTAGATCGGTGGCGATAGTCAATTCCCATTTCTCTTCGCCTATTTCTTGTCCTTTTCCTCGGCGACGCAGATAAAATAAACGTGGTTCTTGCCCAAGGATTTTATCTAGTAATTCTTCAGCACGATCGCGTTTTTCTCCAAAGTCAAAATACCTTTCTATCGCAGCTTTTCCTTCTACATCGCCAATCAAATTATTAATTCCATTCTCCCCAACAAACCGATAACCAAAATTTTGGGAACCTAACTCTTCTAATTCCTGTTCTTTGCTCCCTTGACTTCCAACATTGGCGGTAGAAGAAGAGGTCTGTTTAATTTTGGCAGTAATTTCAATTTCTCGAAATTCTTCTGAATCAGCTAAAAAGATAAAACGGGATAAATTAGTTCCAGGTAAAATATCTTTTGAATTCAAACTAATCTCTAAATTCTGTAACCCTGGCGATAAATAATTTGGTTGTACGTGCAGCCAACTAAGATCGGATACAATTTCGCAAGGAGCGCCTATTTGTAATTGCCAAGAACGCTGCACCAAGCGATCGCATTCCACTTCCCCAAAATCCAGTACCGCCGGAATATCCCAGCTAGCGCCTTCCGAGAGGGCATTTTCTGCTTTTCCAGTTAATGTCACTCCCTTTAAAATAGGCGATGTTCCTGCTTCTGCAAATAGCGCCACTTCTCCCTTGTCACCTCCCACAGTGCGTGCGATCGCTAAATTCTCGATCCGCACCCCAGGTACTTTCACGATCAATGCTGGTTCATCGGCTGCAAAAATAACCGTATCTGCACCACTTCCGCGAATTGCGATCGCTTTTTCAATAGTAAATGGCCCTTTGTACTCACCTGCCATTAAGTTAATTTCGTAACCATCCCGAATAATTTGCAGCAAATCACCAATATTGGAAGGATCGGCTGAAAAAATGGGCATAATTACTCCTATTGATAAATTATTAAGCTTATTATGGCTTTTGTTTTCCGATGGGTACACTCTTTGGCGAGCAATATTTCTGCGATCGTACCTGGAATTAGGTTATACCTATCTTACCCAATTAGAAACCCGGTTTCTTAGAAAAACCAGGTTTCTGCACCCAAGCATTTAGCCTTGATTACGCTTGAATCAATCCAACCTAAAATATAGATACATACTTTGGAAAAAGGCAGGTTTAAAACATCCCCAAAATTATGATAGATCCTCAAATCATGAAAGCAATCAAGCAGATGCCCAATGTAGAACGGGTAGAAATGATTGAATTTGCTTTGCAACTGGTACGTGAAGAAATGGCAAAACCTGAAAAACTAAGTTTAAGAGATGCAGCCGAAATCATGCGCCCTTACTACATAGAAGGAAGCAGTCTGACAGAGTTCGTCGATTTGGGCGATGAAGATTTTGATGATTATCATAACTATGCTTAGAGGTCAAATCTGGTTATATCGCGCAGATCCAACTGTTGGGGATGAAATTGGCAAAACTCGTCCTTGTATAATTGTTAGTAATGATGATATAGCCGCTTTACGCTTGAAGGTTATTGTACCAATTACGGGATGGAATGAGGTATTTTTAAAAGTACTCTGGATGGTACGCATTGAACCTACAATAGAGAATGGTTTAAGCAAGTTATCGGCAGTAGACACTTTTTAGGTGCGTTCAGTTTCGCAACAACGATTGCTCAAGCAAATGGGAAATGTTTCGGATTAAATAATGAGAGAGATTAGTAATAGTTTAGCTATTGTTCTAAGCATTAATAAATAAGTAATTATGTTGATAGTCCCAGAAACCCGGTTTCTTAGAGAAACCGGGTTTCTTTACTCACAAGCACGCAAGAAAATCTCTACCCAAGATGCCAAACCTTTTCTCGGATCGTCATCTAAAAATTTTCTTTTGATTAACGGCTTAAAATCAAACTATACCAGCAAAAAATCTTAACTATTCTTAAAAAATTTATGTTGCTAATCAAAGGAATTTTTAGCTATACGACTAAGCTCTACTTTGTCCGATCGCAAATTTTCCAGCTAATTGAGTCCCCGTAACTTGCCATCCGGGTTGCCACCGATTAAATAAATAATAAATAGAATATTTTTATACAATAACGTTAAGTAAAAATAATACTATACTTAGCTTCACAGACTTTTAATATTTACACGGTAGTCAAAATCACAAAAATCAACCATAACTAGATTAGGTAGCTTTGCTAACCACGGCATCTCTGCCAAGCCCGGTGATTAAATTTTTCTTTGAACCTTCAATGAATAATACCCTTACCAAAGTTCCTTTTGTAGACTTAACAATTCAACATCAACCCCTGCAAGCTCGAATCGAACAAGCCATTCATCACGTTCTCCAGCAAGGTGATTTCGTATTGGGAAAAGCCGTGGCAGAATTCGAGACAGCCTTTGCAACCGCTTGCGGTACTCAGTATGCCGTTGGTGTAGCTTGTGGAACAGATGCGCTAGCCTTGGGACTGCAAGCCTGCGGAATAGGCGTAGGCGATGAAGTAATCTTACCGACAAACACTTTTATCGCTACTCTCATAGGAGTCCTCCACGCTGGTGCTACCCCGGTTTTGGTTGATTGCGACCCCCAAACTGCTTTAATTGACCTCAAAGCGGCTGAAAAAGCGATTACTCCCCAAACTAAAGCGATTTTACCAGTCCATCTTTACGGTCAAATGGTTTCGCCAAAGCAACTGCTCGATCTCGCCAATGCCCACAATTTGTTAATCTTTGAAGATGGCGCTCAAGCACACTTAGCAGAGCGAGAAGGTTACAAAGCAGGATCGATCGGAAAAGCAGCAGCTTTTAGTTTTTATCCCAGCAAAAATTTGGGTGCTTTTGGCGATGGAGGTATGGTAGTAACTAGCGATCCAGATGTTGCGAAAAAAATGCGATCGCTACGTAATTACGGTGCTCCACAAAAATACATTCACAGCGAATACGGCACAAACAGTCGCCTAGACACCTTACAAGCCGCCATCCTCAACGTTAAACTACCCCATTTACACCAGTGGAATACTCAACGCAATCAAGCTGCTCAACAATATGACACCTTATTGCAACCACTGCAATCAAAAGGTATTTTCCCCATCAAAAATGAAACTGGTAGCGGACATATTTACCATTTATATGTAATCCGGATAACGGAAAATAGTCCCCTCGATCGCGATACAATTCAAACTAAACTAGGCGAACTCGGCATTCAAACAGGCATTCATTACCCCCTGCCTTGTCACCTTCAGCCAGCTTATCAGTATTTAGGCTACCAAGCTGGAGATTTTCCCAACGCAGAAATTCTCTCCAAACAAATCTTATCCTTGCCAATGTATCCTGGATTGAGCCAAACTCAAATTGAACGAGTAGTAGAAGCCATAAATGATATTTGTTAACTTGTGATTGGTCATTGGTCATTGGTCATTGGTCATTAGTTATTGATGATTTGCTAGGTAAAAACCCTTTAAATAGAGCAACCGTCGAGGCATTTAAGGCATGATTAATTAATTTCACCAAGCTCTCACTACTAGTCCCTTCTTACCCTAGTCTCTAGCCCCTAGCAATACTAAAAAATGACAAATGGCTAATAACAAATGACAAATGACTAATAAAAAACGACAAAATCAACCAGCCAAAGTAACCCTATGCAAATCCAGCAACGAATTCCCAATACCATAGAGCGCCATTTATTAGGTGGCGCTATATTAGCTTTTTTAACAATTTTATACGCACCGCTCATCTTACATTGGTATGATGGTTGGCTACATAAAACTATTGGCATTATTCACGAATATTTCAGCCACGGACTGATCGGTTTACCATTCGCTGCCTACATCGCTTGGACAAATCGCAAACTCTGGCGACGCTTACCAGAAGAATCACATCCCTTAGGCGCTATCTTACTAATAATTGGTGGCATCTTTTATTTAAGTGGCTTAACTGACTGGGTGAATTTATCATTTCCGATCGTATTAGCTGGACTTTGCTTGTGGCTAAAAGGGATTCCCGGCTTTCAACTGCAATGGTTTCCCTTATTATTAGTTTTATTAGCATCTCCGACATCAGTTCCCTATCTGATCGAACCCTTCGCATTACCATTACAAAGCTTCATTGCCGCAGTTGCAGGCTTTATCTTGAGTCAGTTTGGCATAGACGTATTCGTAGAAGATATCAACTTATACGTAGGCGGACAAATTGTAGAAGTTGCACCTCATTGCGCTGGCTTGAAGATGCTATTTACCAGCCTTTACGTAGGATTGATGTTACTTTATTGGACAGGTGCATTACAATCTCGCTGGAGAACCACTTTCTTCTTAATATCTGCCGCTTTAATTAGCGTAACTGCCAATATTATCCGCAATACATTGCTTACCTTCTTTCACGGCACGGGGAATAACCAAGCCTTTGAATGGCTGCACGAAGGATGGGGAGGTGACTTTTATTCTGCCTGTATGCTGGGATTACTGGTTTTGCTAATTAACGGCATGGAAAAATACTTTCCTAGTTCCCTACAGGAGGAATAAAAATCATGGTGTCCCTTGCCAAATCATTTCAGCAATTTCGCTCGCTCCCAAAACTTTTTTTGCTAATATTTTTGTTGGTTTTAATTGGATGGGGAGCCGTTCCTAGTTATTTAAAAGGAAGTTGGGCTTGGCAAAATCCCCCGATCGTGCCGCACCTCAAAGAACTTAAACAGTTAAAAACAAAAGGTTTAACCATCGATGGTTGGCAAACCTCTTCTCAAGAAGTCAAAGAAGTGAGCGGTCATAAATGGTTTTATCAAAATCTTCAAAACTCAAAAAATAATCAGGCTGTTCTGTTGCTTCTACCTCAAGTAGGGATTAAAGAGCAACCACAAGTAGAGTGGGTAGATATTAAAGGCTTTTGGCGTTGGAAAACAGACCATTATCGTTCCGTTCAGTTTAAGGTGGAATCTCGCGATCGATCGGCTCTACCGATCGCGGTAAAAGCCAATTACTTTCAAGCTTGGAATCCAAAACAAACTTACGCTGTCCTGCAATGGTACGCTTTTCCTAATGGAGGCAACCCATACTCAAATCACTGGTTTTGGGCCGATCAAATTGCCCAATGGCAGGGGCGTCGAGTTCCGTGGGTAGCGGTCAACATCCAAATTCCCATCGAGCCATTAGGCGATATCCAAAAAGTTTGGCCTTTGGCTGAATCTCTCGGTCAGTCCGTTCAATCAGCATTAATGGCAGGGGCCCTACAGAAAAAGTAAAAAGTTAAAAGTAAAAAATCAAAACTAACATGAAAGGGGTTCTCTTCCGCCAACGATTAGTAGCTAGCTCTCTGGTTTCTCTTCATACCAGTAGCACCTTCTTGCTCACTATCACGCTCCTGCTATTGAACGTACCAAAAAAAGCTCAGGCAACTAATCTTACAGAATGGGAACGTGGGAGAGCGGGAGCGCACGAGAACCACAGACAAGGCAAAATCGATCGCAAAACTCTCCCCCCATCCCCCCATCCCCCCATC
>DATNQN010000125.1 GCA_036703985.1 Leptolyngbyaceae cyanobacterium | reverse complement strand
GTAGGAGATGAACAAGCGGAATTGGGTTTTGGTGGTTTAGCGGTGGCGGCTGGGGTAAAATCAGCTTTGGCTAGTTTGTGGTATGTTTCCGATCGAGGTACTTTGGCATTAATGACGGAGTTTTACGAACATTTAAAAAATGTACCGATTAAAGCAGAAGCACTTCAACAAGCACAAATTGCTATGATTAAAGAGGAAGTTAAGATTGAAAATGATAAACTTTTTGGTCTTTCTTCTCAATCAGAAGGTATTGCTTTGCCAGCAGAATTAACTTCTTTAGGTAATCAAAAACTTTCTCATCCTTATTATTGGTCTGCTTTCACTATGATTGGCAGTCCTTGGTAATACAGCAGATTCCACTTACATAAAGTACTAGATAGAAACCCGGTTTCTTAGAGAAACCGGGTTTCTGGCAAACAATAACCAGGTCTGAATAATAAATCTTTAACCGGACACGATATTACGAGTCATTTCAAATAAATGAGTCGCATTATTTCCTTGAAATGCGTCAAAAAGCACTTTTTCTCCCGGTGCAACTTCTACAAAAAAGCGCTCGGCAATTTCATAATAAGCATAAGTCCAAGGAATAGTAATCAAATCATTACTACTATCATCTTGTACGGTTACCATTTCCGTTACAGCCTGAGTTGCTGTCTGACGCAAACCAATTTCCGTTGTACCTTCAATTTCCGCTTTCATCGGTACGCCAAGTTGGGATAAACCGCGCACGGTACTTTCAATATCGGGATATAGGGGAGTGTTTTGGCGGTTGACGTATCCGGTAAAGTGGTTAACGCCATATCCGTGCAGGAGTACCCAAGCACCATATTGAGTTACTTTGTTGACTTCTTCCACTACGGAACGGCGGGGAGGTTGCCAAGGGCAAGTGAAAATATGTTGTAATTGAGTAACAATTTCGGCAATATCTGCTGTTTCTAAGTTGGAGAAGTTAGGAGAAGTTGGGATATTAATCGAGCTAACGGTTTGATGAATTAGTTGGGATATATCATCAGGCAATTCATCTACAATTAATTCGCTGATAAACAGTTTTGGTAAGTCGAATTCTGCCTGTTGGGGATGGCGATAATGACGTGCATAGAGATGTTTATCGGGAAAAATATATTCTCCGGCGGCTGAGTAACCTAATGCTTGTACGATATTTTCTAAATAAGGAATTCCCAGGTTGATACTGTTGACATTTAGCCGCAAAGAACGGAAAGCAATGTGATCGTTGGCAACTGTACCGCCTGCTTCCGTGATCATCTGTTGGTAGGTTTGGGCGTAGCTGACTCGGCGGCTGTAGTTTTGCCAGAGTTGTTGCCAAAGTTGTTGTGTGATTTGGATGGATTTCATATTAAGTATTTGATAGTTCTTAGTTATTAATTTGATTACATTTCTGTCATAACACAGCGGAAGTAATTTTTCACTAGGGATTCGATGACTTGAGTGAGGTGCATAGAAACCCGGTTTCTTCAAGAAACCGGGTTTCTGAAATGTACGAGAAAAGTATATTTAAGGCAAGTTGCTAGTTATTAGGTAAACGATATTAGTAGATGCTTTAACAAATTTAGATTCCTTCCAGTACTTTTGCGATAATTTGCAATGCCACCTGAATTTGTTCTTGATCGATCACCAAAGGCGGACAAAAACGAATTGCTGACTTACCGCATCCCAATAATAACAACCCTTTGTAAAAAGCTGCATCGACAATTTTATCTCGCAATTGGGTATCGAATTTACCATCTTCATTCAGCAAGTCAATTGCTACCATTAAACCTTTACCTCTGGGTGGCGAAATTTGCGGAAATTTCTGTGATAATTCCCTTAAACCTGCCTGCAATAAATCTCCCATTTTTCGGGCATTTTCCATCAATTCTTCTTGCAAAAGTCGCAAGGTAACGTTAGCGGCAGCGCAGGCAACGGGATTGCCGCCAAATGTGGTAGCGTGGGAACCGGGAGGCCATGTCATTAGTTCGGGTCTAGATAAGATTGCGCCTAGTGGCAAACCGCTGGCGATGCCTTTGGCTAAGGTAATGATATCGGGTTGAATTCCCCAATGTTCGATCGCAAATAGCCTACCCGTCCGACCCATGCCCGATTGCACTTCATCGACTACCATCAGGATATGATTGCGATCGCATATTTTTCTAATTCTCTCTAAAAATCCCTCTTCCGGTACGATATAACCGCCTTCCCCTTGAATCGGTTCTACTACAATCGCCGCAATTTCTGTAGGTGGTAAAACAGTAGAAAATAACCGCTCTTCCAAATAATCTAAACTTTCATGAGTGCCGTAAGGAATATGAGTTACACCCGGTAACAAAGGGCCGAAATTTTTTCTCTGTACTACTTTGGAACCGGTGAGAGACATCGCGCCATAAGTGCGTCCGTGAAACGCTCCCAAAAAAGATACGATTAAAGAGCGTCCGGTATAATAACGAGCGAGTTTAATTGCACCTTCGTTTGATTCTGCACCAGAGTTAGTAAAAAATACTTTTGCACTGTTCGGAAAAGGCGCTTTTGCTGCTAATTTTTCTGCCAATTCTACCATCGGTTCGTAGTAGAAATCAGTACCGGACATATGGATCAGATTGGCAGATTGCTCTTGAATTGCTTGCACGACTTCTGGGTGTGCGTGTCCGGTATTAGTGACGGCAATTCCGGCAGTTAAATCTAAAAATACATTACCGTCAACATCTTCGATCGCGCAACCTTCCCCCCGCGCCACTACTAACGGGTAACCGCGAGTGTAAGATGGGGAAGTGACATTGCGATCGCGTTCCACCAAAGCACGCGCGCGAGGGCCGGGAAGCGGAGTTACAATACGCGGAATGGGGGGTAAACTGCGGTTAATTGGAATACTCAGCATTTTTCCTCAAAAATTTTAGATTAAAGATTAAACGATTCCTTACTTATATCTTGTATTTTTTGATTCCATATCAGCAATTGACTAATCCGAAATACTTGAGAACAGGGATGTAGTTATGGCTGGTTAACTTGCCATTTTTGAGGATTCATAAGTCAGAATCCAGAATTCAGAATGATTTTACTTTCTGAGTTCTATTTTGGCGTTCCCGTTCTGACTTGTGTCGATCTCCTACATTATATTGTTGTCGCTTGTTTGATGTTTTGGAGTTGAGTTTCCATGAGTTTTAGCATATTTGATGAAGCCTATTACCTGCGAAAAAACCCAGACGTAGCAGATGCCGTAAAAGCAGGATTATTTCAATCTGGTAGACAGCACTTTGAACTATATGGTTTACAAGAAAAACGAACGTCGGTTTCTCCTTATTGGAGTGAAGGGGGTTATTTCGGATTTGGTTTTCTACCCAGAAATTTCGATATTTATCAAGCTGTTTTCAATGGAGTTTATCCTTCTGGTTTAGCGCATTTCATCCAAGTTGGCGAAGCTGAAGGTCGGGTAGTTTCCAACAGTTCTTACAATGAAGAATTTTATTTGCGGACTAATCCTGATGTGGCTGAAGCTGTAGCAGCTAAAGTTTTTTCATCTGGCTTTTCTCATTTCATTCAATACGGTCAAAAAGATGGTCGAAAAGGTTCGGCTTTTAACGACAAAGCTTATTTAGCTTTCAACCCAGATGTATCGGCAGCCGTGCAAGGTGGTGCTTTTCTGAACGGTGTAGAACACTATCAAGAATTAGGTCAAAAGGAACTGCGACGCGGTTTTTTTAGCGGCACTAGTGGCAATGATATCGTGAGTGCATTTGATTCCGGATATTCAACAATTGCAGGAGTTGAAATTGATGCGATCGCTGGCGAAAATCCCAGACTCATTCCTACTAGTTTAGGCGTGGGAGAAATGGACAGTTTAATTGGTTCTGATGCAAGTTATAGCGATATATTTTTGCTGGGTGTTGGTCGCAGCGAACTCAACTCAAGCGGACAAAAGTTTTATGTCGGTCAAGGAGATGCTGACTATGCTTTGATTTCCGTGTTTGACTTGGTAGGGGGTGATATGATTATACCAGGTATTGATGTAATTCAACTGGCAGGAAAACCAGAAGATTACGTAATCCAAAAATCGGAAAATCTTTATCAAACTAAGATATTTGCGATTACTAGTGGAGGAAGCAGCCCAAATTTAGATTTAGTTGCGATCGTTAATGCTAGTGAACTTTCGGTGGTGAATGTAGACACAATTACAGATACGTTTACCCTCAGTCAGCCTCGCTATTTTACGTCATCGCCTGTCGTGGTTAGTTAATTGGAATTGAGGTTTCGCAGCCAAACATTACTCCCAGGTTGAACCTGGGAGCGAAAAATTATGATTCAGATCGAAATAAGAAAGCACTTTATTCATAAAAATTAAAATCAAATGCACTTTTTCAAACCATATTTGTAAAGTTGTGTGAATAAAATGTGGCTGAATACCGCTAAAAACCGACTGTAATTAGTCAGTAGTTTAATCAAGCATACAATTATAGTAATTTAACTTGATTTTTATTAACAGTGTTAGTTTTCTAGATTGATTGAGGCTATGATGGGATAGGCAAAAATCCGGCCATTTTTATTGATTAAAAAAAAGACGATTTGGCCTGTAGCTTGCTAAGTTAATCAGTCCATATTGAATAGTTCAGACGCATCTTACTATGACTTCTACTTTAGTAACACTACCAGGTTATCATTTTATCAATCTTCTTTATAGTGGTTCTAAAACAGAGGTTTATCGGGCTTATCGGGAATCAGACAAAAGCTCAGTTATCATCAAATTACTTAAAATTGAGTATCCAACGCCACAAGATATTATCCAGTTTCGCAATCATTACTTAATTTCTAAAAATCTCGACTACCGAGGAATTGTGAAACCTTACAGCCTGGAGAACTATCGGAATAGTTTAGCTTTGGTAATGGAAGATTTCAAGGGAATTTCTCTGTTAGAATATAGCCAAAGTCAGCCACTAGAAATTAAAGATTTCCTCGAAATAGCTATTGCAATTAGTAAAATTTTAGAAAAAATTTATCAATATAAAGTTATACATAAAGATATTAAACCTGCTAACTTGCTGATCGAACCTCATACTAAAGAGGTCAAAATTACTGACTTTAGTCTTGCTTCTCTGTTACCGCGAGAAAGTCAGGAAATCCAAAATCCCAACGTACTTGAAGGAACCCTGGCTTATATATCGCCAGAACAGACTGGCAGGATGAATCGAGGCATCGATTATCGGACTGATTTCTATTCGTTGGGAGTCACGTTTTATGAGTTAGTAACCGGACAAATACCATTTAATTTTTCCGATCCGATCGAGTTAGTTCACTGTCACATTGCTAGAATGCCAGTCCCGCCGATTGAAATAAATCCGGCGATTCCTCAAATGGTGAATGACATCATTTTAAAATTAATCGCCAAAATGCCGGAAGAACGTTATCAAAGCGCTTATGGAATTCGCAAAGATTTGGAAAATTGCTTGCAGCAATGGGAAACAAAAAGTCACATTTCACTTTTTACTTTAGGGCAGGAAGATAGTTACGATCGCTTTCAAATTCCTGAAAAACTCTACGGGCGAGACCGAGAAGTGCAAACCCTGCTCGCGGCGTTTGAACGAGTGAATCAAGGTAGTAGTGAATTAATGTTAGTTACTGGGTTTTCTGGGATTGGTAAATCAGCATTGGTGCAAGAAATTTACAAACCAATTACCAAGCAACGGGGTTATTTCGTAGCGGGAAAATTCGATCAGTTTCAGCGGAACATTCCTTATTCGGCAATCGTTAATGCTTTGCGATCGCTAGTGCGACAACTCCTCACTGAAAATGAACGGACACTCGAAAAATGGCAAGATAAACTATTAACAGCGCTCAGTTCTAACGGTCAAATTATTATTGACGTAATTCCCGAATTAGAATTAATTATTGGCAAGCAACCAGCCGTTCAACAACTAAATTCTATTGAATTACAAAACCGCTTTAATTCGGTGTTTCAAAATTTTATCCGCGTTTTTTGCGCCAGAGAACATCCCTTAGCTATCTTTCTAGATGATTTGCAATGGGCTGATGCAGCAACGCTGAAATTAATTGAAGTGATGATGAAAGATCGAGATACGCATTATCTATTTTTAATTGGTGCGTATCGAGATAACGAAGTCGATCCCACTCATCCTTTAATGATAACGATCGATATGCTTCGCGATCGAGGCGCGATCGTCAACGCGATCGCTTTAGCACCTTTAGAACTCCAACATATTACTAATTTGACTGCGGAAACACTGCACGACGACACTAAAGCAGTCGAACCACTAGCAAAATTGGTAATCCAAAAAACTCAAGGTAATCCCTTCTTTGTCAATCAATTTTTAACCACTTTATATCAAGAAAACTTATTAACTTTTCATCCTCCCTCGTCTGAAAGTAAAGCTTTATGGCGATGGAACCTCTCTAGCATCGAGACAATCGGAATTACTGACAATGTAATAGATTTAATGGTTCGGAAGCTGAAAAGACTTCCCGAAGCAACTCAGCGAGTTATCCAATTAGCAGCTTGTGCGGGCAATACCTTCGATCTGAAAAACCTTTCGATTATTTACGAAAAATCGCTGAATGAGACTTTCCAAGATTTATTACCAGCTATTCAAGAAGGATTGATTTTACCGACATCGGAAATAGAAATAGGTTCCGAACCAACAGTTGATTATCTGTTTGCAATTCGCTCTTATAAATTCTTACACGATCGCGTTCAACAGTCTGGTTACGCCTTGATCGACGAAACAAAACAAAAAGCAGTCCGCTTGCAAATCGGGCGATTATTGCTGGCGAATATTTCCGCAGAAAAGCGCTCGGAAAGAATTTTTGAACTGGTCGATCATCTCAATACAGGTCGAGCTTTGATAACAGACGAGACAGAAAAAGTAAATTTATCAAATTTAAATCTATTTGCGGCTCGCAAAGCCAAAGATGCAACTGCTTATGCCGCCGCTAGGCAATATTTAATAATTGGACTGGAGATTTTACCTGGTGATATTTGGCAAGAATTTTATAGCTTAGCTTTCACATTACATAAAGAACTGGCAGAAGTCGAATATTTAAATGGTAATTTTGAAAAATCGGAAGCTTTAATCAAATTAGCCTTCGATCGCGCTAAATCCGCTACTGAAAAAGCTGAAGTATACAACATCTTAATCGTGCAGTACACGTTGCTTACTAAATATGAAGAGGCAATTCAAGCCGGACTCAAAGCGCTGCAATTATTAGAAATCAACTTACCGGAAGGTGATTTATCAATAGCGGTAAAATCAGAACTTTCGGAAGCCAAGGCTAGGCTAGCAACTAAAGAAATTGCCCGTTTAATTGATGAAGAAAAGATGCAAGACACCGCCAAAAAAGTGGCTGTAAAATTGTTGGGGCATATGGGGCCGCTGACATTTTTTTCTTCTCAAGAATTGTGGAAATGGACGGTGGTCAAAGCGATCGACCTTTCTCTTCAATACGGTTTTGTTGCTGAAGGTTCCTACTGTTATTCATGTTACGGTATCATTCTCAGCGCAATTTTAGGTGATTATCAATCAGCTTATCAATTTGGTCTGCTAGCTCTCCAACTCAGCGATACCTCAAATAATCTTTCACAAAACTGTCAAGATAACGTCATTTTTGCTAATTATTTAAATTGCTGGGTAAAGCCGATCGATACTACTAATTATCTCAACAATGAAGGTTACAAAGTCGGCTTACAATCTGGCAATTTGCAATGGTCGGGCTACAATCGGATGTTTCAAACAATTACTTTATTTTTTCAAGGAGTTAGTTTGGAACAAATTTTAGAAGAAATTTCTAATTTTTTGTTGTTTTGTAATAAAACTAAAAATCAATGGGCAACTGATATTATTCTGGCAAACAAATTAGCTGTTTTAAAATTGATGGGACAGGATGATGGAACTAGAGAAGAGAAGCATTTAGAAAATTTTTACCAACATAAAAGTAAGGCTGCTATTTGCGAATTTCACGTTTTGAAAGCTCAGATTTTCTATCTTTACGAACAAACAGAAGAAGCGCTGAAATGGGCTAAATCAGCATCGGAAATAATTAACTATTTAATGGGTCACATTTCTAGTTCTCACCATAATTTTTACTATTCTTTAATTTTAACGGATTTATATCAATCTGCTTCCGACGCAGAACAACAACAATACAGGGAAATTTTAGCGGTGAATCAAAGACAATTGAAAATTTGGACAGATAATTGTCCGGAAAACTTTTTGCATAAATATCTATTAGTTGAGGCAGAAATTGCTCGTATTTTTGGGCAACAGCTAGAAGCGATCGAATTATACGATCGCGCTATTGAATCGGCGAGGGAACACAATTTCATCCAAAATGAAGCTCTAGGGAACGAACTAGCCGCAAAATTCTGGCTAGCCAAAGGTAAGGCAGATTTTGCGCGAATTTACTTGAAAAATGCTCATTATGGCTACCAACGTTGGGGCGCGATCGGCAAAACAGAGCATTTGGCCAAAAAATATGCCCATTTGCTCGATCGAGAACCTAAAATCAGAACCGAATTGATTTCTACTCACTTATCTAGCTCTATCAATACAACCGGAAAAAGCGCTTCCGAAGAACTGGATTCGCTCACGGTGATGAAAGCGGCTCAAGCAATTTCTGGCGAAATCGTGCTGGATAAGTTGCTAACCAAATTAATGAGAATTTTGATTGAAAATGCGGGAGCGACTAAAGGATTGTTAATTTTAGTCCAAGAGGAACGACACTTAATAGTCGCTAGGGTATCTGTTAATGCTAATTCTTTGGCAATTTCAGAATCAGAGCAAGTGATTTTGGAAAGACGCGCTATTTCCGAACGCGAACTACCTGTCACCATCATTAATTATGTAGAAAGGACTGGCGCGGATGTTGTTTTAAGTAATGCCAGTAAAGAAGGAGCATTTACTGCTGATAGTTACATCGCTTCTCATCAATTAAAATCAGTTTTGTGTACGCCAATTCGCAATCAAGGAAAAGCGATCGCGCTCCTTTATCTTGAAAACAATTTGATCGACGGTGCTTTTACCCCATCCCGATTAGAAATCCTCAAACTATTATGTTCTCAAGCCGCTATTTCCTTAGATAACGCCAGACTTTACGAACAGCTAGAAGACTATTCGCGGACTTTAGAACAACGAGTCAGCGATCGCACTCAACAATTACAACAAGAAATTCGCGATCGCCACCGCGCAGAATCACAATTGCAACGCATTAACACTCGCTATTACAATTTAGCAGCCAACATCCAGGTAATGATTTATCAATTTATGTTACACCCGGATGGCTCGGTAAGTTGTCCTTACGTTAGTCCGGCTTGTCGATCGATCTTTGGCACAGAACCGGAAGCCGTTCAAAAGAATGAGATTAAGTTAAGTAGTTTAATTCATCCTGACGATCGCCTTATGGTAGATGAGTCGATCGCCATTTCAGCTAATACTTTACAACCTTGGCATTGTGTTTGGCGAATCATCGTTAATAGTAAAACTAAATGGGTAGAAGCTAATTCTCGACCGGAAAAACAAGCAGACGGCAGTATTATTTGGGACGGTTTAGTTATAGATATCACCGAAAGAAAACTAGCAGAAGAAGCTGTCAAGGAAAGTGAAAGCAAATATCGCAGCTTAGTAGAAACATCCCAAGATATGATTTTTTCAGTCGATGCAGAAGGAAAATATTCTTTCGTTAATTCAGCAGTTAAACAAATTTTTGGCTACGAACCTCATGAAATGATCGGTCGAAAATTTGGTGATTTTAAGACACCAGAACAACTAAATAAAGATTTAGAAATTTTCAAAAGGCTAATGGCAGGAGAACAAATTTTTCAGTACGAAACCGTACAAATTGCCAAAGATGGCAGACCGATTAACTTACTTTCTAACGCGATCGTACTGCGAGATCCCGAAGGAAATGTCATCGGCACCACTGGTACTGCCAGCGATATTACCGAACGCAAAAAATCAGAAGCCGCCTTGCAAAAAGCCAAAGAAGCCGCCGATGCCGCCAATAAAGCTAAAAGCGAATTTCTCTCCAAAATGAGCCACGAACTGCGAACACCTCTTAATGCTATCTTAGGTTTTACTCAAGTACTAGCTCGTGACATTACCCTTACCCCAAAACAGCAGGAACATTTAGGTATCATCAGTCGGTCAGGCGAACATTTACTCACGCTCATTAACGATGTCTTAGAAATGTCCAAAATTGAGGCAGGCAAAATAACTTTAAATTCTCACAGTTTCGATCTGTACTGCTTGCTCGACACCTTGGAAGAAATGTTCAAGCTCAAAGCAGAATCAAAAGGCTTACAGTTAATTTTTAAACGAAATTTTAATGTGCCTAAATACGTCAAAACAGATGAAAGTAAATTGCGCCAAGTCTTAATAAACTTAATAGGTAATGCCATCAAATTTACTAAACAAGGCAGCGTAAAATTGCGCGTCAAAACCGACGAAGCAGAAACAAATAACGCAGATAAGTTGTCATTATTCCCGCTCTATTTTGAAATAGAAGATACTGGCACTGGCATTAAGTCAGAAGAAATAGATTCTTTATTCGATCCGTTCGTACAAACCGAAACTGGTCGAAAATCTCAAGAAGGGACTGGTTTAGGTTTACCGATCAGTCGTCAGTTCGTACAACTGATGGGAGGGGAAATAAGCGTTATTAGTAACTGGGAACGCGGCACGATTTTTAAATTTAATATCCAGATTAGTACGGGTGAAGTAAATGAATTTCCAACTAACTTAAATTCCCGACGTGCGATCGGCTTAGAAGCAAATCAAAAATCCTATCGAATTCTGGTAGTCGAGGATAAATGGGAAAGTCGTTCATTTCTAGTTCAGCTACTTTCCTCGGTTGGCTTTGAAGTTCGGGAAGCTACCAACGGTAAAGAAGCGATCGATATCTGGTCTGGTTGGCAACCCCACTTAATTTGGATGGATATGCAAATGCCAGTGATGGACGGTTATGAAGCAACTAAAGAAATTAAAACCAGGGAAAAAGAAATTCAAAAATCAGAAAATAGGGAAAAGCCTACTGTGATTATTGCCCTGACTGCCAACGCTTTTGAAGAACAACGCTCTTTGATTTTGGCTAATGGATGCGATGACTTTGTAAGCAAACCTTTTCGAGAAGCGATCGTTTTTGAAAAGATGGCTCAACATTTAGGCGTGCAGTATATTTGCGAACGAGAAAACCCAGCTTCTTTACCAAAGCCTTACCGCCACGAACTAACTTCTGAAGCCTTACAGGAAATGCCGCAAAGTTGGATTGCCGAAATTCATCAAGCGGCAATGGAATTAGACGATCGCCTACTTTTGCAAATAATCAATCAAAATCGCGAAATAAATCCTACTATTGCCGATAATTTGATATTTATGACCGAAAAACTGCGATTTGACAAAATCCTCAATTTAACGAAACCTCATATTGAAAGTTAACTAATGATTATCAATTTGCGCCCGTTGCAAACGACCGGAAAAATCTACGTAAACCGTTTTCCATTCTGTAAATACATCTAAAGCAGCGCTACCTGCTTCCCGATGTCCGTTCCCTGTTTGCTTAACGCCACCGAATGGTAAATGCACTTCTGCACCGATCGTTGGGCCATTAATATAAGTAATCCCGGCTTGAATATCTCGCATGGCTTGAAAAGCACGGTTGATATCGCGAGTATAAATTGATGAAGACAATCCGTAGGGAGTATCGTTCAGCACGGAAATAGCTTCTTCAAAGGAGTTAATTTCAATTAATCCTACTACTGGGCCAAAAATTTCTTCACGGGCAATTCGCATATTGGGAGTAACGCGATCGAGAATTGTTGGCTCAAAAAAGAAACCGTGTTTTAGATCGCTTTGATTGGCAATTTTTCCGCCAGTTAATACTTTTGCTCCTTCCAGATTAGCTAATTCTAAATAACCACTAACTCGCTGAAGTTGCGACATATTAACTAATGGCCCTACATCGGTATTCGGGTCGCTACCAACACCGAGACGCAATTTTTTAGTTCGCTCTAGAAACAGATCCGTAAACTTATCTTTAATATCGCGATGTAAGATTAAGCGACTGGTTGCCGTACAACGCTGTCCGGCTGTACCGAAAGCACCCCAAACCGCACCTTCTAATGCTAATTCTAAATCCGCATCTTCCATCACGATTTGGGCATTTTTTCCCCCTAATTCCAAGCAAACTCGTTTGTGAGTCCGTCCGCAAATCGAGCCGATTTCTGCACCAGTTTTGGAAGATCCTGTAAAAGATACTAAGTCGATATCGGGATGTTCGACTAAAGTTTTTCCGACTTCCGCACCGACTCCATGTACTAAATTTACTACTCCGGCTGGCAAACCTGCATCGTGGAATATTTGCACCAAAAAAGTAGCGCAAGCTGGGGTATCTCCAGCGGGTTTGAGAATAATAGTATTGCCGCAAACTAAGGCTGGTAATGCTTTCCAGCAGGGGATGGCAACGGGGAAATTCCAAGGAGTAATCAAGGCACACACTCCAACTGGCATCCGCACCGTCATGGCAAATTTGTTGGGCATTTCGGAAGGTGTGGTTTGCCCGAATAATCTCCTTCCTTCTCCTGCATAATAAAGAGCGCAGTCAATTCCTTCTTGTACGTCTCCTCGCGCTTCTGCGATCGGTTTGCCCATTTCTTTAGTCATCAGTTGGGCGAGTTCTTCTTTGCGTTCGATTAATGATTCTGCTACCCGATGAATGTAATCTGCACGAGTTGGTGCTGGCACGAGACGCCAAGCGGAATATGCTTTTTTCGCTGCTTCTACTGCTGCTTTTACATCAGCAATATCGGAACGGGGAAATGTAGCGACAATTTGCCGCCAATCTGCTGGATTTCGACTTTCTAAAGTAGCGCCAGATTGAGATGGTAACCACTCTCCATCGATATAATTGAGACAATTTAATTGGTTATTCATAGGTAAGTAGATTTTACATTTAGATTCACTCTATAGATGAATCCGGATAATAAACAATTTGCAGATGTCTAGTTGAGTTAAATCTATTGTTACCCATTTTTTTCTATACAGGGATTACTTTTTGCAACGCTTGAGACATTAACTGCTTCTGTTCGCGATCGTAACCCCAACGTTCTAGAAAAGCTTGGTAGTTTCCCTCACCCGTAGTGGTGCTGTGCAATAATTCTCGGCAAGCGGAGTAGACGGCGGGAAGGTCGATCGATCGGATCAGATGAGATGTGCGATCGCGTACCCTCTCCGATGAAAGCGCCATCTCTTCGTTACCGTTCCGCCGATGGGTAAGAGACATCGCCGCCGACATCGCCACGTTTTTCGCCAACAGTTCCGCCACCGTCTCTGGATGTTTCCGCAACGCTTGCACGATTTCCCAAGCAGGACGATCTGCCAAAGTTTTTTCAGATGCGAGATAGGTAACGAAAAAACCCCTCGCACCATTACTAGTCTTCACTAACTCTGAAACTGTTTCTTCTATCTCTAAAGGCGATAATTCTCCTTTTTCCATCCGATCCAGCAAAGAATTAGAAAAAGCTATTGCTTTTTCAAAAGTGATGTCAGACGGTACTTGTAAAGTTGATTCCGCCATTGAATATCTTTCTCCCTCAATCTCAATTTAAAGTTTTTCTATATTCTAAATCTTTACTGACTCTTAACTCCTGAATTCTGACTCCTGACTCCTGAATTCTTCTTTAATATGCAGCCAAACCGCCTCGGGTCAAATAAAATCATGAGCCAAGACGGTCTGGGTGCTATAACCACGTTATTATAAAATTTGACGTTTATCACTCCAGACCGCTTTGAACAAATATCGTGCTTCCCCGAGTTGATAACAAAGTGGAGTAAGAAAAAAAACTCCACACCGCCTATGCGATCGCAAAACAAGTACAGTTTAGATCTAGCCGTTAGTTTTTGGCATCATCCGGTCATGAGCCACTGCGGTAAGAATCTTATACAGTCTTGTTTACTTTCATTCAATAGATTAACCAACCCCTACTTTAAATAAGTTCTTCCGTCAGAGAGAACTACCATCAACCACTAGATAGAATTAACGAATCATTAGCTGCATAGCACTATCGTCAATAGCATCATACTTTCGGGTGAATCGATGGAGGGAAGTGCGATCGCTTTTTGACAATCTAAGCTTACTAAATGAGCAGGATTATCAAGAAGAATTCAGAACTCTCCGAGTCATCATTCCGAATGAATTGGAATAGAACTGGTAGATGCCCTATTACCTCAAAAAAATACTAACTTCTGAATTCTTAATTCTTTTTTTATATTTTAGGCTCTCACTCGGTATTTAACTGTGTCAAAAATCTTATCAGAAGCCAAAGCTTGTCTTGTATTAGCAATTCCTTTGGCGGCAGCACAACTAGCTCAAGCATCTACCAACTTTTTCGATACAGTAATGATGGGTTGGTTAGGTAGCCAAACGATCGCTGCGGGTGCTTTGGGAGCGATGGCTTTTGCCACTTTAATTTTAATTTGTACTGGGATTATTACCGCCGTAGGTGCGATCGCTGCCCTCACTTTTGGTGCTGGCGATTTCGACAGACTAAGCCGTTTAACTTCCCAAGGAATTTGGCTATCTATTGCCTTATCCTTACCAAGTATGCTGCTAGTTTGGTATTTTAGCCCCATTCTAATTCTCTTAGGACAAGAACCAACTAACGTAGCTTTAGCTGATACTTATCTGAAAGCAATTGTATGGGGATTTCCTGCCGCATTAATATTTGCCGTTTTCAGAAATGTAGTTTCTGCACTCAATAGACCCAGACCGATTATGGTCATTATCATTGTTGGCGTGCTGCTGAACATTTTCGGCAATTACGTCTTGATGTTTGGAAAATTTGGCTTACCCGCCTTTGGTTTAGCAGGCATTGGATGGTCGAGTACGATTTCTTTATGGGTAACCTTAGCAGCCATCATCGGTTTTATCCAGTTCGATAAAGAATTGAAGGCTTATCATCTTTTCCGACATTTACATCAATTCGACTCCCTGATATTTTGGGAGATAATTCACACGGGTTGGCCAATTGGTGTTTTACTAGGCGTAGAAATAGGATTATTCGCGCTAACAGCTTTATTGATGGGATACTTGGGAACTGTTACATTAGCAGCCCATCAAATTGCTTTGCAAACAGCAGCAATGACTTACATGGTACCCGTTGGTATTTCTGCTGCTACTACCATTAGAGTCGGACAATTGTTAGGAAGAAACGATCCCATAAGTGCAAGACTGGCGGGCTATGTAGGAATCGGAATTTCAGCAATTTTCATGGCAATAATGGCCTTAATTTTTTGGACGCATCCTGACAAAATCGTATCTTTATACCTCGATGTCAAAAATCCCGATAATTTTAAGGTGGTTGAATTGGCAATTTCTCTTTTAGGAATTGCCACCATGTTTCAAATTTTTGATGGAATTCAAGTCACGGCTGCTGGTGCTTTGCGAGGTTTAAAAGATACGCGCATCCCCATGTTTATCGGCATCTTTTCCTATTGGTGCGTCGGTTTGTTCAGCGGTTATATTTTAGGGCTGCGACTCGGCTGGGGTGGCATGGGTTTATGGTTGGGTTTGGTATTCGGACTCGCTTTTGCTGCGGTAATTTTAACTTGGCGTTTTCATCGAGTAACGTTACCACTTGTAGAAAAAGAAAAGTTACAACTTTTAGAGTCTATTGAGTAGTCATGACAATCGTTTGTAGTAAGATCTTTAGTCCTTATTTTGTAAAGATTTGGAGGACTTTAGTCCTCACTACAAACAAGATAATCGAACGTATATCATATGACAAAAGTGCGTTACGAAGAAAGCTAACTCATCTACGCTTTTTGGTATATATTAATAGCGGAAAGTTTGGTAAATTCATTTTTTATCGATCGTGCTAAAAACCACTAAAAGTGCTTTAACAGGTATAATTTTTTTGGGAATGACGATAATTGCAAATCCTTTGGCGGCTCAAACAGTTACTACCAGTGAAACCAGTCAAGCAACACCGACAGATGCCACGAATTATGGTTGTATTAGCGGATACAGTGATGGTACGTATAGAGGCGATCGCGCCATCACTCGCGATGAATTTGCGGCGGCGTTGAATGCTTGCTTAAACCAAATCGATCGTCAATTGGAAAATAACCAAACTAATCAAGTAACTAGAGAAGATATAGTTGAAATGACAGAACGATTAAACCGATATCGTCAGGAACTACAAGACCTCAATCATCAATTAGATGATCTGGAATCGGAACAAAAATAATCTTCTTCATCCTTCAGAAAAAATCGGTAAAGTAAAGGAAAACGTAGTTCCCGCATCCAAATTACTATCAACTTTTATTTGTCCGCCGTGAGCCATCACGATCTGCTTACAAAGGTATAATCCCAAACCAAGACCGGGTACGTAACGAGAGCGATCGCCTCTGGCATACAATTCAAAAATTCGGCGACATTGCTCTCTAGTCATCCCCGCACCATTATCTGTCACCCGACAGCAAATCATCTTGCCTTGTACGGAAGCGTCAACTGTTAAATTGATACCAGGAGGATTGTGATTTACCGCATTGGTAATTAAATTGCTAAATACCCGCCACAGTTGAGTTGAATCGCCATTTACTAAAGGTAAATCCTTGCTTATCGAACTAGTAAAATTAATCTGATTTTTCATTAAAATCGGTTCTAAATCAGAGTAAACTGCATCCACCAAACTACTAAGTTGTAGCGGCTGGCAATGTAGTAAAATTCCCTGCACTTCGCTGCTGTGTGCTTCTAGCAAAGAATTGATTAAATTGAGTTGGCGATCGCTGCCTTGCAGCATTCGTTCTAAAATATAACGACTGACAGTAATCTTTTCATTTCCTTCATTTAATAAATTTTTTAATACCATTGCAGTTCCCGTTACCGGATTCCGCAAATCGTGAGAAACCGCGTGTAAAAAGGCTCTCAATTCGCGACGAGATGCAAATTCAGCTTTTTGTAGATTTTCGTATAAGTAAACGGCTAAATCGCAGACGAAACAAAACCAAAATACATACAAAAAAAGCGTCACGTTGTAAATTGACTGTCCTTTTATGGTCGTTAAACCAAGTGCTAAATTTACGCCAATATAGTAAACTAGTACCCCCAATTGGGATGCTAAATGCAGCCGCCAACGCACTGGAATTAAGGTTGCTTGCACCAAGAAAACCATACTCCAAGCCAAAAGATCGGGTAACGGCGAACCTCGTAGCGTGGCGATAATTTGCGGTACGATCGTAATTGACCAAGATAAGCCTAAAAAAATTACTTCCGGATAACGATGCCCAAATACAGTTTTCTGCAAAAGTAAGCAAGTAACTAACAATAATGTGATGGTTAAATCTATTTGAATCCAAATATTTTTTAATTCTACAGGAACATCTTGAAATTCCTTAAGCGGAAAAGCTGCATTGTAAATATCCCGAATGATAAAAGTTAACAAGCAAATCAATGCTACCCATAAACTTAGCTGCAAACGTTCCCGCAAAAATCCTTGCCTCCACGCCTTGTAGTCTGCTGAGTTTGAAGCAGGGTTCAGTTTTTGCCAGATGGCTAGCAGTCTAGTTGCGATCGGCTTTTTAGCCTGGGGTAACATAAAAACTATTCCCGATAATTTTTCCTATCTTCGATTGTGACAACAAACGGGAGGTTCCTACTCGATTAGAAAACTTAAAATGCAACATAAAAAAGCTCGATCGAGAGATTTTTACTTATTTAAGAGCCATCCGCGCTTTTTTTGGTGTACTTTGGCCAAACTCCACATATAATCATCTATTTCATATTCCTCGGCGGCTTTCACGATATAGTTTTGCGATCGCGCTTCATCCGATCGCGCTTCGTAGTACAATCCCACATAAAGATGGCTGTAAAAATTACCCCGCTTGCCATTTCTTTTACCCACAGCCAGCACATCCTCTGGCGTGCAATTTTCCGCAAACAGTTCGTATACCCAATTCATCACCTCTCGCGGATCGTTTTTTACTACTAATAGAGAATTACGCGCCTCAGATGCACCTTTTTCTCGCGCAATGCACAGATATCGCCACACCGTTTCTTCCACATCTTGAGAATTCACCGTCAAATCCAATTCAAACTGCTTGGCACCTTCCCCAAATCGCTCGGCATAATAAAAAGATAATCCCCGTTGCCATAGATACGGCGATACATTGCGATCGAGTTTTTCTGCCGTATCGAAATCTTCGATAGACTCATCAATTTTGGCAAGTTTAAAATTTACCATCCCCCGCCGAATATAACCTTTGGCGTCATCAGGATGAGAGGAAATGAAATTATTCCACCAAGAAAATTCCTCTGTCAGCGAGATTTGTTCTGTCATTATTACTTACTAAATTTTCAGAAAAAAGGTTGTTTTTGGGCGTAAAAAACTAATATAGCGGAATTTGTTCATCTCGCATAGACTCTGGGATAGGTCTCAACTCGCTTAATTATTAAAAAAATCTAAAAAATAACTGATAAATCTACATCTAACTATATATGAATGGCACGCTTATTAAGCGAGGCTCAGCCTGGAAACTAAGAAAAGAAGCTCCAGCCTCCTTCCGAGACTAAACTTAGTGACATTCACCTTTTCTCCACCTGCTTTTTATTTCCTAAAAAACGATGCCTTCAAACACCAGACTCTAAACAAGCAAACTTATGCTACAGTTAGCCTTCACAAGATATTAGTTACTCATCATAATTTAAGATTTATTCTGACTCTCAACTTCCTAATTATGCTATTTTTCCGGTTTTGCCATTAGTTAGTTACCACAAAACCAAAAGCATCAAACCAAAATTACTACGCTTGATAGAGTTGCTAATCGCCTATATAAAACTACTTTTAAGTTATCAGGGTCTACTATCAGCATCTCTACTTAAACCACCATATTAGCTAAGTAAATATACTTTGGTATGGTGAATCTTGCATAATTATTAAAGTTTAGTTAAAAAAGAGGTAAGACCGATTTTTACATAGCTTTTTTGACTAAAAACATTAATTTCTTTTAAATAACGAGTTGCTTGTTAGATGAGAAAATTGACAAACAAGGATTAACTATGGATAGCTCTGTTCTTCAGAAAAACACTTTCGTACCATCCGAACTTTACGAAATATTAGCAAAAATAGCTACCACTAATGAAATTACTGCTTCAGAGCGTTCTATATTAGGACAAGCTTTTCTAGAAGATAACCTCACCGAAGAAGAACATCGGTTAGTTAACCGCTTGCATCGCTCTCTTCTGAAAGGACGTATTAAACTGGTTTGACACTCCCCGGCGTGAACGCACGGGGATTATTGGATCTAAGACATAACTTGCTCATGCAGGTTTTCACCAACAAGAGTAGAGGTTTCATCTCCCCAAGCGTTGCTTGCGTCTAGCGCAAAGGTTCCAGTATGCCCTAC
>DATNQN010000124.1 GCA_036703985.1 Leptolyngbyaceae cyanobacterium | reverse complement strand
CCCCTGCCCCCTGCCTCTTTCCCCCTCCCCTCATCAAAGTTGGCATTCTCGTAGGCCCGGGTCATAATGGGGGAGATGCTTTGGTAGTAGCCCGTGAGTTGCACTTTCAGGGCTATCAAGTAGTTATTTACCGTCCTTTTACCAAACTGAAAGAATTAACTGCTCAACACGCTCAATATGTAGAAAGTTTGGGTATTCCGTTTTTTGATGAAATTTCTCCGCTACAAGATTGCAATTTCATCGTTGATGGTTTGTTTGGATTTGGTTTAGAAAGAGCGCTGATTGGCTCGGTTGTTGATGCAATTAATCAACTGAATAATTGGCAGAAATTCGTAATTAGTATTGATTTACCTTCTGGTATACATACTGATACGGGAGAGGTGTTAGGAACTGCGGTTCGCGCTACTCATACATTATGTTTAGGTTTGTGGAAACGGGGATTATTGCAAGATCGAGCATTAGAATATGTGGGTAAAGCTGAATTAATTGATTTTGATATCCCTTTGACAAATATTGACTCGATTTTAGGTGAAAATCCTCAAATCAAACGCATCACTAAATCATTCGTTTTTGCACATTTACCTTTATCTCGCCCGCCAGTTACCCATAAGTATAAAATGGGTCATTTGCTGGCAATTTGTGGTTCTCGTAAATATTCGGGTGGAGCGATTTTAACTGCTTTGGGAGCAAGAGCAAGTGGGGTGGGAATGCTGTCAATTGCGGTACCGGAATCGTTGAAAGCTTTGCTGGTATCTCATTTACCGGAAGCGCTGATTATTGGTTGTCCGGAAACAGAAAGCGGTGCGATTTCTCATCTACCAAACGGGATAGATTTGGGTGCTTATAATGCGATCGCGTGTGGCCCTGGTTTGACTACAGATGCTAGCTCAATTGTAGAACAGGTATTGGATTGCGATCGCATTCTCGTTTTAGATGCCGATGGTTTGAATATTCTGGCCCAAATGGGAACGATTCCCACCTTATCAAAACGGCAATCTCCCACTGTTTTAACTCCCCACACTGGTGAATTCAAACGTTTATTTCCCGATGCACCAGACGCTACAAAAGACAGAATCGATGCGGTGTGCAAAGCATCAGAAAGTAGTGGTGCGATCGTATTATTAAAAGGAGCAAGAACGGTAATTGCTAATCCAGCTGGTTATGCGTGGATTGTACCCCAAAGCACGCCAGCCCTCGCCCGTGGTGGTAGCGGTGACGTGCTGACAGGCTTAATCGGCGGACTTTTAGCCCAAGCTTCCTCTCGGCAATTACCGATAGAAGAAATCGTAGCGACAGGTGCTTGGTGGCACGCCCAAGCTGGGGTTTTGGCAGCAAAAGAGCGCACGGAGTTGGGAGTAGATGCTTTTACTTTGACCGAATATTTGATTCCTATAGTTACATCTTGCACAATTCTCAATAAAACCTGAGAAACCTGGTTTCTTAACGAAAGAAAAATATAAACTTTCACATTTAACTATTTGCAAGAAACCCGGTTTATATCTCAGGTGTGAGATCTGAGTACAGACTAATACTTGTAAATAAATTTTTTCGCTCGAATCGAAAACATATAAATTTGAGAAATAGGGAATATAGCGATCCTATTTAAATCAACCCCACCCTAGCCCTTCCCTTACCAAGGGGAGGGTTGGGAGGGGTTTAGTTGTTGGCAATTCATTTAGGATCGCTATAGATAGAGAACTTGTTAGTGAAGTAAATTAAGAACATGATTACTGGCCATAATGTAGATAGCTGTACTCAAAAGTCGTAAACTAAAACAAGTAACCTAAAAATCAGTCAAATATGGGACAATACGAACGTTTAATCCTGATGGCAGAAGATGAATTAACTCAATACAGTACCGATACGCGGAAAATCGAAAAACTCCGCCAAAAAATTGGCTTATCTGTCAGTGCAGCCGAACAAAAGGAAGTCAAAGAAGCATTAATGGCGGAAATGCCAACTGATTTTTTGAGTGAATTGGTGGAAAAACAACGTCAGACTGTAGCTTTACCGTTCTGGGGTATTGCAGGTTTGGGTTTGCTATTCGGGATTTCTCTGAATCAACCGCTTGATTATATTGCTACGATTGGGGGTGCTGCGATCGCGATCGCCGTGCAAAAATGGGGATGGCGATTACAAGCTAAACGTTTGGTACTGCAAACTCTGGAAGATATCGAACAACTTACCCTTGACACTCCCCGGCGTGAACGCACGGGGATTATTGGATCTAAGACATAACTTGCTCATGCAGGTTTTCACCAACAAGAGTAGAGGTTTCATCTCCCCAAGCGTTGCTTGCGTCTAGCGCAAAGGTTCCAGTATGCCCTAC